>JBAZUR010000010.1 GCA_041661305.1 Candidatus Paceibacterota bacterium | reverse complement strand
GTAACCACACCGTCTTTATCTACACCCGATTTAACTTCTTTTATAGAACAAGCGAAAGGACTTTACGCAACAGACCCAAAACAGGAAGCTGATAAAAATTCAGTCGATGCCTTGATGAAGTCAATGCTCGAACAATCTGGGAGTAGGGCAGAGGATAGGGCAACAGCTATGCAATCGGCTGATTTTCAGGCGAAACAAGAGGCAAATAACGCAACAGTAAAAAAACTTCAAATGCTTTCTGCGGAACGAGATACTTTAGAATCAAGGTTGGCTCGTGAAGCTGGTAGCAGAGGCGATATTGTTACTCGTGGCGGAATAGCCAGTACCGTTTCAGACCAAGAACGAGATTTAGCTGTTCGTACACGTTTCGCCGTAGCTGAGCATTTAGCAACCTCCAACGACTTGCAGGGGGCTATTGACCAAGTAAATACCGCCGTAGACGATAAATATGCAGATAGAGCAACAACACTAGCAAATCAAAAAATGCAGTTGGATTATTTACAGCAAAAAATTCAATCGGGCGAAGTAAAAGCAGATAAAACTCTTAATTTAGCCATAAACGAACGCAACCGCATTTTACAAGAGCAACAGAGACAGTTGGACGATAAGAAAGAGGAAGAAAAAGGAATACAGAATATTAAAATGACGATTGCTTCTTACGGTGGAGATGTATCTCGTCTTAATAATGCAAAAACTATTGACGAAGCGATTGAAATGGCGGGTACTTCCTTACAAGACCCAAGATTAAACATTGATATTGAAACGGCAAAAACAAACCTTGCAAAAATGAAGCAAGATATGTATTACTCAAAGTTGAAATCCGAAGCAGAGTTACATCCGTCCAGTGTAATTACAGAGGGTATTACTGGTGATATTTCATCACTTCTTGCGACAAACAAAATAGGACAGACGACAAAAACACAGATTGGTACGATACTTGGAGTATTAAACGCCGCCGAAGAAATGGCAACAGCAAGTGAAGGTGGAAATTTCCCCGGAATAAGTCCGGCAAATGTTTTTGTTGACTTTATTCCTTTCCGAAACGCACTCCGACAACAAAAAGGAACGGAAAATATCGGATATATAAATGGAATAAATTTGAAAATTCAACAATGGGCTTCTGGTGCGGCACTGACAGAACAACAGACTAAACAGGTTGAAAATATGACTCCGAACAAGAATGATACTGACAAAAATGTTGCCATTAAACTAAACAATTTAAGCAATTTTATGCAGTTGCAAATAAAAGGAACTTTGCAATCAGAGGGAATACAATATACACCAGAAAAAATAGATTTATTCAACAAAAAACAAACCTTGGAAGATATTTTCAAATAAAATTATGGTACAAGATATTCAAAAGAAAATAGAACAGGCAAGAAAACAAGGTTATTCTGACGAACAGATAAAAACCTTTCTTTCAAGCAAGGGAGAAAATCCGAATCTTGTTGTGAAAACTCCGTCCTTTACGGAGAATATTGCACAGGATTATGCTCAAAGAGCCGATAAGGTTGGAACGATTTTATCACGTCCAGTCGCTAGTATCACAAAAAATCCAGTACAAAGTGTTATAGACGTTGCCACAAAAGGAGTGCAAGTTCTCGGTCAGGGTGCTGGGGGTGTTGCAAATATCATAGAAAAAGGTGTTGAACAAATCCCCGGAGTAAAACCAGTAATTGAAAAGGTTGGTGAAGGAATGAACTGGGTTGCTACATCAGAATTATCGCCAGTAAAACACCTTGGAGATATTCTTGGAGAAAGCAAAACACTTCAAGAGGTAACGAATTTATATGATACGGACACAGAATTTAAAGACACGATTGACGGTGTAGCCAACTTGGCACGGCTCGGAATGGACGTGCAGGGTGTCTTGGAAAGTGGTGCATATGCGAAAAATGTTACAAACAAAATTGTAAATAAACTAAAAACAGATGTTCCAAAAATACCGCCCGAAGGAGGTACTGGCGGACTTGTTAAAAATATCAAAAAAGATATTCTTCCGACAACTGAAAGATTTGTAAACACTGAAGTAACAAAAGCGTTAGACTTAACGCAAGGTGATGTTAAAAACATCTCGCTATCAACAGGAAATGATGTTGGGGAATTTATCGCTAATAAAAATCTTATCGGAAGCACAGTGGAAGAAACATCAAAAAATCTTGACGATTTTTATAAAGCAAATTATGAACAAGTCAGAAGTGAAATTGGAAAAGTAACAAAGATTTATGACAAAAATCAAATTCCGGCTTATCAAGAAGCTCTCGGAGAAATTAAAAAACAAGTAGCGGATAAAATAGGACTTACCGAAGTGGAAGCAGAAGTTGATACACTTTTAAGAAAGAAAAAATTAACACTTAATGACGTTCAAAGAGCAAAAGAGTTGATGGATGAACATTTTTCGCTTTACAAAATGACGGGGGATGTAAAGGAAGGTGTCGTTAAAGAAGGATTGGTAAATATCAGAAAAGAATTACGGTCATTCGTTGAAACGAGAGTAAAAAAAGAAACAGGCGTAGATATTAAACCGATGAACAATAATGTAATGACGGCTCGTTCTATTAGCGAAGCAATCGCAGAAAGGTCAACCAGAGGACTAACAAGAGCAACAATATCAGCAAGCGACCTGATTGTGTTTTTGACTGGTTCAGGATTTACTCCG
Organism: Candidatus Paceibacterota bacterium; assembly: GCA_041661305.1. NCBI lineage: Bacteria > Bacillati > Minisyncoccota > Minisyncoccota bacterium. The sequence goes on along the minus strand of JBAZUR010000010.1, from coordinate 426 downwards.
ATAGGTGGTGCAATCGCACTCTTAGTAAAAAAGATATATCAAAGCCCCGCTTTCAAATTGCGGTTAGTAAAGTATCTTGATTCGCTTACCGATTCAAAACGGTTAGAAATAAAGCAAAGTTTAGAGAAGGGAATAGTGCCAGAGGAACTTCAAACAGCCCCATCAAACAATCTTTCCAGTGAGGCAAAGACACCACAGACCGACCTAACTAAAAATGAGAGTAAATAAGTCATAAATATAGTATATACTAAAAAATGAATAATGTCAAGTATCAATTAAATAAACTGATTTTTCATCAACGGCTGATTGATAGCTCTTTCAGTAGACCAACCATTAAGAATTCTTGCACGAAAAGTATGATAAGAAAGGTTGTATTGTTCAGCAAATTCAATAATAGTTTTTCTTTCTCCGAGATATTCAAGGATA
>JBAZUR010000009.1 GCA_041661305.1 Candidatus Paceibacterota bacterium | reverse complement strand
TAATCCCAGATGATGTTGTTGGTGTGTCCCATTTAATAGCCATATATTTTATATTTTATTACCATTTTTATCATACTTATTTCCTTTTGCATCTTTGATTGTCCCATCTGCATATTCAGTAACAACAGTTCCATTTGGTAGTGTTCCGGTTTGTTTAACACCCGACATAGTGTCAACCATTGGCGTATAAGCACTTCCAGCACCATTTATAAATCCACTTTGTACCATATCTCTATTTGCTTTTTTCTGTGCTACCACCTCTGGCTTATCTCCGGGCTGTGCAAAATATTGTTGTTTTCCATTCTCAAATTCTGCGGGAGAAATGACGGCTCCTGATTCTCTGCGAAGTACCGCATTTATAAAGTTTCTTTGTGCTTGGTCAACTGATTGGAAATTCCCCGATTTTAGTGTGTTTGCAACGTTTGGAAGTTTTGTTTGTAATGAGTAAGAAATAGGATTTGCGTTCATTACGTAGTCGTCAAGTTTTGAAATTATTGCATTTGATTGTTCCAGTCTGTTTGCATAAAGAGCCGTTGTTTCTTGTGCCGCCGTTGCGGGTTTCATTGGTGTTTTGCCTAAAGATATCGCTTGCTGTTTTGTTGTTCCGTAAGGAAGATTAAGAGCCGTTGCTTCCGCTACTGAAAGGATTTCATTTCCACCATTTTTTGCAGAATCCATTTCTGCATAAGTTTTCGCTTCGGTTGCTTTTGATGTTTTTATTTGTTGTCTTGTCAAATCTTGGTCAAGTATCTTTTGTGCAAGTTCCATTGGATTATCCTGATACTTTCCGAGTAAAGCAAACGCTTTTTTAAGGTCTCCACTTGCTATCGCTTGATTCACCGCTATCCCCACGGCTGGGTCATTTGGATTATTCTTTTGTGCTGAAAGGGCGAGAGCCATTATAGACTTGTCGTCATCAATTTTATTCTGAACTGCCGTTTTTCTGTCCTCTAAAAGTAAAGACTGTTGCATCGCTCTATCCTGTTGCGATTTCGTATACTCTGGACTCTTGACTATCATATCAAGAGCGTTTTTTTGATACTCTAATTGTTTGGTGATGTCGCCATACTTTACTAGTACGGATCTGTCGGCGGTTTCTTTGGCTTGAGCGAGGTTTCCTCTTGCTACTTCTAGTTGAGATTGTTTAATTAAACCACGACTTATGATTTCTCTATTTCTTCCCATTTCCTCAACTGAAACAGCCCCTTTGACTGATACGCCCGGTCTATTTTTTATATCTTCCTGCATAGCGTAAGGCAATGCCGTTTGTTCTCTAACAATGGCATTATATTCGTCTTGGTACTGTCTGATTTGATTATTAGCAGTGGTATATCCTGCTTGATTCTCTTGCTGTATTCGGTATTTATCGGCTTCTTGTTGTGTTCCGAGTCCAGTCATATACTGGTCAAACATTTTTTGAACACTGTTTTCTGAGGAACCCAATTCAGTACTTGCTTTGAGTTGTGCATCAATGGCATCTGTGGCGGAAGTGGTCGGTTGAAGAACAGGTGGAGTTGGCGGATTATAAGTTCCAAAATTCACCGGACTCGCTGGAGCTAACTGTTCAGAACTTATCGCCTGTGGCTTATATGCACCTCCCGAAACACCGGAAATGTTTGAGGCGTTTTGTGCCACTTTTGTCGCTTCATCGATTACTTGTTGGTTTGTTTTAGGAGGCATTTTATTATTTAATTATAACATATTTTTCGATAAAAATCTAGGAACTAATACCAATGTTTTTAATTATGAGAATGATAGCTTTTACTGCGTCAACCGTTGTTTGAGCGACGGTTTGGTCGTACAATCCTCCTGCGTTTGTTGGTGCGGTTACGGCACTGGCTTTTACAACTGGAGTACTCCCGAATAGAGCGATTTTCTGTGTTGCACTTGTACCGATTTGTAAACCTTTGTTTGTACCCACCTGTATAGTTCTATTATCTAAAATCTGAATATCTTTTGAGAAGACGTATTTTTCATTCTTAAAAAGTGATGATATTTTTTTATCAATCATTCTGTCAATTTCTTGCTGTTGTTCGGGTGTGAATTTATTTGGTTGCATAAGAATAAGTGTTGCTTGGAATCTCATTAAAGGTAACAGAAAATCCTGTAATCACTGCCCCTCCGATACTCTCAAGTCTAAACTGCATTTGTGAGCGTGTTCCATACGCCAATCCTGTTGCTGAAACAATTCCAATCATTGCATAGTCTACTGAACCGTCTGTGTCGTGTGTTGAAAGGGTTGTCCACGCTGTTTCGTTATCTCCTCGTACTTTTATAATCACTGAAGCACCTGAAGCGAGTGGCTCGGTCGTTACTGTGTAGCCGAGAATATTAATATTATTTGTGAAATTGTTTGACGAAAATATTGGAGTTTCAAAAAATGCTGGATAAGAATATGTTGCTTCGGTTGTCGTGGTGTTCCAGTTATTTGTTGCCGTAATTCCACCCATTCCAAACCACCAACCATCACGTTGTTTGAGTATACCAATGGGATAACTTAAGGAAGAAGTATCAACATCAAGATTTTGTGCGATAGAGAGATTTCCTTTTGAGTCTAAACAGAAGATTACTTTTGAAGTAGTTGTTTCGTTTTGGAATTTTGCCGATGCACCAAAATAAAGTTTGTCATCTTCTACAAATCTTCCGCCTACTTCTATACTCCCATTTGAGGAAGTTCCATAAGCATACAATTCTTTGAAATAGAAAGTATTTACGTCTTTGAGTATTCCGTCATTAAGTGAGTATTTTATTATGAGTTTTTTACTCTGTTGCGTTCCTACGTCTGCGATATTTGCGTTTGTTCTGTCGGAAAGTACGAAGAAATGAAAATCTCCAAGAGTGGCGGTATGCAAAGGATAATCAAAACCAAGATTATACTTTTGGTTTACGTCATTGACGGTACTATTACCGTCCCAAAGATAAGAGGTTGCTTCAAGTGAGGCGGTGTCATATCCTGTAAGTTGAATATATATTCCATTTTCTGCAATACAAGTCCACACAAAGGTCGTTAGAGGGTGAGTAAATACTGCCGTAAGAGTAGTTCCGTCAAAAGAATAGATGACGTTATCAATTCCAAGATATTCTAAATTGTTTGCTTTGCGATAAAATGGGTCGCAATAATTCGTCCACGCTTTTGTTTGATGTTGAGCCGTGAGAGAACCTGCCGTTGTCATTTTCCAAAGATAACCAGTTGTCGCCGCACTTCCATCTCTCCAAAGTCCATAAAGATTTCCCGCATAACCGAAAATCATTTGAGCGTAAATACTATCTTTATTAAATGACTGAAAATTATCCCAATATTTATTTGTCCCGTCCCATTTTGATAAAATAGGTCTTGAACCTGAACCGACTTCTTCGCCTATTGTGTAAATAATACCACTTATTGTCGCAAACTTCGTGGTTGAAAGCATCGCTCCACCTTCACCGTGAGTCATATCACTTAAAACCAATGCCCGATAAGGTCGTGCTTGCTCTGTAACGTGTCCGAAATGTTCTATCTTGAAAATACCATCACCGTAAAGGTTGGGTGTCATTCCTTGTTTGAAATTGGTGATTGTTTTTGTGAACATAAA
>JBAZUR010000008.1 GCA_041661305.1 Candidatus Paceibacterota bacterium | reverse complement strand
AACAGGTAAAAATACGAGTACTTTCAAGGACGGATTTTCTTAATCATCTCAAAGTATGTTTCGGACAATTATGGGTACTTTCTGAAACACCATTTGAAATATTGAATGTTCCTTTATCTCAAGAAGAAAAAGTACAGATACTTAAACACGCTTTCAAAGGAAATGAAAAAACACTCAAGTTGTTAAGAAAGATTTTTTATCCCGAAATTGATATAACGGCATCACTGGAAGAAGTTATCGACCTTTATTCCATCATTGACGTTGCGAATATGACACCGGAGGAGGTGTGGATAAAAATGTCCGCTCGTAATGAGGTTATAAGTTATGTAGAGGGTTCGCTTAAAGCTATAAATTTGTTGGCGGAAGCACCAGAAGAAAAAACATCTGAAGAAAAAGAAAAAGTAATGAAAATAAACAGTTCAAAATAGACGGTGGTATTTTTATTAAAAATATGTTATAATTAAAGTAATAAGAGATACATTCGCGCTCTTAAAAATGCGACTTACTATATGGAAGAAGAAAAAAAAGACTTGTCCCCTTCACAGGACACGCAGGAAATTGAGGAAACTCAAACATCCGAAGAAACATTAGAAGAAAAAGTTGCTCGATTGGAAGCCGAACGCGAAGCTGATAAAGCCAAACGCGAAAAAGCCGAAAAGAAAGCGACTGACCAAGAAATTAGGGCAAAAATTGCGGAAGATAAATTAAAAAACAAACCGCAAGCCAAAGAAGGCGAACTTTCACAAACCGATGTCTTTGTTCTCACCAAAGCAGGTGTGGAAATTGAAGATTTAGACACAATAAAAATGTTATCTAAATCTTATGGTATTTCCATTCAAGAAGCTATTAAAAATGATGAGATAAAAGAAGTCTTGAGAATAAGAAAAGAAAAAAGAAGCACTGCTCAAGCTACTTTTACTGGAAAATCAGGAAATTCATCGGGTAAAGTTTCCGACCAAACAATTCTCGATAAATTCAGTAAGGGAGAAATCCCCGCTCCGGGAAGTAGTGAGGCGGAAAGGTTGTGGAAACTTCGCAGAGGAGTGAAATAATCGGCGGGTTAATAAACCCCGTAACGCAGTTCCTTTATAATTTGATATAATTAAATTATAAACACTGATAAATTTACGAACACACAAAGTACCTATGGCGCCCGCGATGCCTACCTAAAATCGCAATACGAAATCGTACTCCGCAATTTTCTTGTCTGTGAAAAAATTTGCGATGTAAACAAAACAGACCTTAAAAGGATTCAAAACCCTTACGGTGGACAGCCAACCGCTACCATTCAAGCTGTTGCCGGCACTTATTCAGTAACCGCGTGGACAGTAACCGATGACGCTCTTACCGTTACCGATGAGGTCATCTATGCGGAACATATTTACGCCCACGAAGAATTTTTTGCAGTATTTGATATCGCCGCCTCGCGTTTGGACAATATGATGTATTCCATTGCGTATGGAATTGATAAATTTGTTCTGAATAATCTTTGCGAAGATGGAACGGGAGAATACACTACCCCAGCGGGAGGATTTACAACCGCAGCGAATTGTTTGACGATTTTCGCCGCTCTCCTTTCAAAAGTAGCAGGTTATCAGAATGCATACAAAGGAACGTATATTGTTCTTGAGAATACCGACCTTGCCGGTCTTATCGTTGCTCAAGGAACAAACGGATGGAATATGGCAGACTTGGCACTGCGAAATGGTCTTGCAAGTAATTGGCTCGGAGTAGATATTTATGTTGTCCGCTCTGGAACATTCGTATCAGACACTCTCGGAACAATTACTCTTACCAATAGTGGACATCGTGTCTTTGGCGTCAAAGGAGTATCAACCTATGCCTCCCCTCGTGGTATTCAGTATGAAGAAAAAGGTGTTACGGCAAAGACGGGAAAAGAAGTTGTTGTTTACGGACTTGTCGGGTTCAAACAATGGACTCAAACGGCAGGACTTACTGTTGATATTACCCTTGCCTAGTATCAACATTTACTCGCTTTTAGCGGGTAAGTTGAGGGAATGCCCCGCCGACGTTCCCTCACCCTACCCGCTAAATAAATTAAATATTATGGTTAAAAAAGAAAAAAAAGAAAAAGACGAAGTAGTCGAACCTATTGAAGTTGAAGTGGAGGCTCCTAAAGTTACTCCAAAACCTCTTGATGGTGATGACATCATCGTTGAAGACCCGCAAGTTTTGCGTCCTGTTGAGTTACCTCTTGTCATTACTCCGAAAGATGGAAAATGGAAAAGCAAAGCACAGGAAAAATTTGCAAGAGTTCTTAATGGATATGCTTATAAGAATCCTAAAAAATTCAAAGCAAAACAAGCAAAGTTAATCGCCGAACTTCGTTCATTGGCTACCGCGCCAGACCCGATTGAAGAAACGAACTTGAGTTATAAAAATAACCTCGCACAATAATGAGTAATTTTAACAAAATTATCGGCGTGGTTGGTGGAATTGTAATTGTGTTTTTTACCATTCTTATGGTAAACAAACAAATTATCGTTAATATACCTCCCATAGAAATACCTCCGTTCAATGCGCCATCTTATGGTAGTTCACAACCGGATATTTCTTCTCCCTATTTCTCTGTTGGTGGAGTGAGGGTATGGAAGGCTAGGGCTGGACTTACCACCTCTACAACGACAGTCTGTGCCATTCAGTCACCAATAGCGACAAGTACACTGCTTTCCGCTTCCGTTGTGTTTAAGAAAAGCAGTACGACAGCCTCAACGATTACAATGGCAAAGTCAGCGACTGCTTATGCAACGACCACTCCTATCAATACATTGGAATTGTCGGCAAACGCGCAAGGTTTCCTCATCGCATCTACTTCTCCCATAATCGCAGGAACAAACCCAAAGACCGTCTTTGAACCTTCTCAATGGATTGTCGTTGGTATGCAGGGTGGAATTGGTACTTTTAGCCCTATTGGACAGTGCCAAGCAACGTGGGAACAGATAGTCGAGTAATTGGCTTACACAGTGCCTTTACGGGCATTGTGATAAACCAATAACTATGAATATCCAAGACATAAATACTTTTACTAGATTTCTATGCAGTGCGACATCAACGGATTACGGTGATGCTATTCTTCTTATAAATACAAACAACGCTTACGAAAAGGTAATTGGAAAACTCATAAACGTAAATGGTGATTTTCAGTTTGATGATTCAAATTATACTGATTTACCTATTGGAATTGGAAACCTTGTATCGGGTCAACAAAGTTATTCATTCGATGCCTCTCTTTTAGACCTTATAGGAATATCAGCAAAAGATTCAAGCGGAAATTTTCAGGCTCTTACTCCGATAGACCAAAGAGATATGGGAAGCACGATAGGAAACTCATCGGGAAGTCTTAATAGAACCGGAAAAGTAGACCCATCGCAATTTGAAAATGTTTCCGGTATGCCGATTTATTATGACAAAAGCGGAAATACGGCTTTTCTTTACCCAACACCTATTACCGGTTCAGTAACAACGACCGGAGGATTAAAAATCTTCTTCCAAAGAACCGCAAGCGTATTTACTTCGGCAGAAGTAACGACAGGTACAAAAGTACCCGGATTTATGTCAACCTATCACGAGATACTTTCCTATATGTCCGCTATTCCTTACTGTATTCAGTATAAGCCCGACAGAGTGGTTTCATATCAAAATGAGATATTACGAATAGAAAAAGAAATGCTTGCAAGATACGCAAGGCGTTCAAAAGACGAGGTGAGAAGAATACAGGTTAAGCAAGAAAGTTGTCGTTAAATATATGATAACCTTAACAAACGAAACTAAAAATACAACAACTTATTCCAACGTGAGTAAAGGAGGTGCTTCGGATACTTTTGGAGAACACCCAGAAACTTTTGGAGAACAAAATGGAACATTTGGAACACCAAACATAGGATTAGTAAACGAAACTAAAAATACAACAACTTATGTCAATGAAACAAAAAATTAAAATAGTAATTCTGTCTTTTTTTGTACTTTTCTCTTTCAACGCTTCGGCTTTTACCCTTGCGACAGATGAGATGTTCAAAACACCTTTTCAAAAGGCAATAGATAGAGTAAAGGAATGCTCTTGGCATATTTCCTGTTATTTTACGCCTAAATATGGTGCTTTTTCAGAGATTACTTCTGGCACGGTCATAAGTAATTTCCCGACAGTCTATAATGCTAATCTCTACAAAACGATGGAAACGGGTACGACCTCCGTTGCTTCCATAACAACACTTTCAGGACTTACTACCGCAAATGCCCTCACTTCGGCTACATCTCTTTCCAGTATCGGAACAATAACAACAGGAGTATGGAGTGGTACAGCCATCGCTGTAGCAAAAGGCGGTACAGGTACGACTTCACCAACTTCAAAGCAAGTAATTCTCGGTAATGGTTCATCTGGTTTCAAAGTAGTAAATGGATTTGGTACTTCGGGACAATTCCTAACAAGTAATGGTGATGCAACAGAGCCAACGTGGCAGACTTCGGCAATAGCAACAGGAGATAATTATACTTGGACTGGAGGACATATGTGGACGGCTTCAAGTACTCACTTGGCAACGACCACTATTCCCGCTTCTTCGG
>JBAZUR010000007.1 GCA_041661305.1 Candidatus Paceibacterota bacterium | reverse complement strand
GCTTTTATCATTAACCTTAGTGGTGCAGTTCAATGTAGTGGATTCTGTCGTTATCGAATCATCGGTGAGTAATTAAAATTTAACCAACAAAAAAATGGAAGCAAAATGGATGTTACAACATAAAAACGTAATGGAAATGGAAGCAAGGAAAAACAAACTTCTTGTTGAAATTGAACCTCTCAAAAAAGAAAAAGAGGAACTTATCGCTACCATAAAAAAATTAAATAATGAAGTTTTCGTTCATCGTAAAGACTACGACAAAGTTACTAAAGATAGAATTGAAGTTTGTGATGTTTTAGATGAAAAGAAACTATCCCTTGAGGAGAGAAATGATTTTTTGAACAAAAACAATGTGGAACAATCTTCCCGATTGAATACTTTGGAAACTTTAAACAAAAAACTCGAAGAAGCAATAAAAGAAAGAGAAGATGAGGAAAAGTTTATTATTTCTGAAATAGAAATACAAAAAAGTCTTCTTAAAACACTCAAAATTTCAAAAGAAAAGGAGGAAAATGAAAAAAGAATTGAATTGAGACAACTTATTGAAGAACTTGCAAAATCAAAAGAGGAATTACACAAAGTAAAAAAAGAAACCGCAGAAGAAAAAGACCATATTTTAGAGGAAAATAGGTTGCTTAACATACGAAGGACAGATATGGAGATTTACGAATCTCGAATGAGAAAGAAATATCCTAATGAAATATTTATACTACAATGATATTACTTCCAAAATTACGCACCAAAACGGGTGACAATATAGGTGTTGAATTGTTTATTTCACACCCCGATCTTGAAACCGATTCAACATTTATTGTAACAGACGTAGCGTCTGGAGTCACAACATTTACTGTAGAAAATGGTTTAAAGTTTTCAAACGCAAATTATCTTGTTGTTGGTAATTTTGGTTCTGAAAAAGCTGAAATTGTTAAAATTACAGGCACACCAACGGCGACTTCAATTTCTTTGACAGCTGTTACAAAACATCCCCACAACCGTGGTGAAAAACTGCAATTCATTCCATATAATCAGATAATTTTGGAATATTCGACTGACGGAACAACGTACGGAGCTCTCACAACGCTTGATATACGAGCAGACTCGACAGAAACCTATTATAACCACACAGCAGGACTCTCCACTTACTACTACAGAGCAAGATTCAGTAACGCAACAAGTGCTGGCATTTCTAGCGACTCTGACGAACTCATTGCGACAGGATATGCGGAAAATTCCGCCGGTGCTATAATCCGCGACGCTCTTATTTCAACTGGAGAAAAAATGGACGATGAAGTATTTACGAAAGAGTTTCTGTTACGAGCTTTAGATGAGGGACGTGATGAAATAGATATGCACGAACAAGCGGGAAGGTGGTCTTTCCGAACAGAATTTGATTTTGACGCGGGCGATTGTATTCCAGGAAGAAACACGTTGACACTTCCAACTAATTTACGCGACTTGGAAACCTCCAAACATATTCTTTCAGTAAGAATAGGAAAAGACAAACTTCCCCTCGATTGGTCTGATAAGATAGAGATGAATACTTGGTATCAAGGTGTTGCCCATTCAACATTGAACGGTGCGATACTTGCAGGAGCGACATCAATTCTTTTGACTTCTTCAGGAGATTTTGATGAAAGTGGTGCAGTGGATATTTCCGCAGAAAGTATTACTGAAACATTGGATAATGTAGACTACTCCACTAATACAGAGTCAACAAAAACACTCGGAACAGTTACGAACGTTGCAGTGAATCACGCCAGTGGACGGGATGTTTGGCAAGGTGCTTCATTCGGAGTACCGACTGCTTATACAGTAGATAATGGTGTTATGACCTTTAATCAACCTTTTGACGACGATACTGCAGGAGAAAATATTTATCTTGATTACTATAAGAAAAAAGAGGTTGCAAACAGTTTCGGAGATACACTCGATGAGAATTTCTACCGCATTTATCTTCCTTATATGCGTTATCGATTAAAATTGCGTAAAAATCCATCAATGAATATTCAAACCGACCCGGATTATATCGCGTGGGTACAAAAAAGAGAGGCACAGATTTCAAAAGAATTTGGGGGACAAAATTTAAGAATTAACGTAGACGTGCCTTGCTAATATGGAACAGCAACAATTACCGATTCAAATAGGTCAACTTGGCATCGTACGCGAAAAAGCGGTCGATGAAACTTCAGCTTCACCTGATACGGTTGAGTTGGCAATTAACCTAAACTTTGACTCAATCGGTTCGGCAACTTTAAGATCGGGAATAACACTTCTTGGAGCACAAATTGCAAGTGGAACGACTCTAGGAATGGAGAACTATCGAAACAATGCTGGTACGGTGTATGGACTTCTTGCTAAAGTAGCAAGTACTGTCTATAACTTCAATGGAACTGCGTGGTCGTCTGTTCGTACGGGTCTTGGAGCGACTTCAAAAGCACGCTTCACAAACTTCCTTGACCTTACTTATATGGTGGACGGTAATGGTGGGGCAAACGTCGCTACATATAATGGTTCAACTTTTGGAACAACAAATGTTGGATCACTTCCAAAAGGTGATTATATTGAAAATTATCGTTCAAGAATTTGGGTAGCCAATAAGGCAGCAGACAAAGTTTATTATTCGGACATCGTATCAACCTCTCAAACAATTTCCGGCGGTACTGATTTCATTCAAGTATCACCTCAAGACGGAGAAAGTATAACAGGACTCAAAAGGCACTCGCGCGCACTCCTAGTTTTTAAACAAAATCATATATACAAGATTTATTCAACCACCTCAGCTGACCCCGACCCTGCTATTTTTAGAGGGACGTATTCACATGAAAGTATCGTGGAGGCGAAGGATGGGATTTACTACCACCACCCAACAGGCTTTTATAAATTCGTATTTGACGGCGAACAACAAGAAATCTCGCGACCAATAATTGACATTGTCGAGGCGATATCTCGTTCCAACTACGAAGATATAAGTGGTTGGGCTGATAGCGATCATATTTTTTGGAGTATCGGAGATATTACATTGAAAGGAAAATCATATACAAATGTTGTATGTCGCTATACCATCTCAACTCAAGTGTGGACGCTTTATTCTTATCCATCACAGTTCAAAAATTTTGCACTTTACGACAATGGAACTCTTTTAAGAATTGTTGTTGGAGATGAAAGTGGAAATGTTTTTGTTTTTGACGACGGATTGACTGACAATGGAACACCTATTTTTTATCACATCGAAACACATCCACTATACTTCTCACAAATAAAAATGAAAGAAAAAAGTATTGCTGAGGTGTCTGTTCTTCATAAAAATTGCCAAGGAGCAAATGCAACCTATCAAATAGATGACGGAGAAGAAAAGAAAATCGGCAGTATTTCAAAACCAATCGTCCAGGCGTTTACTACTGATATGAAGTTCAAAAAAGCTCGATTTAGTTTTACTGGAAATAGTAGTGGAAGCCCGCTAGTATTTCGTGGGTGGGAAGTTTTAGGACTTCATTTAACTGGTGAAAAGAAAAAATAGTATGACTGATGTTTATTCATTCTTAGATAAATCACTTTATAAACTCACTCCTCAAAAAGAGGCGAGTTCTTCTGTTGTTGATCCTTCAAATATTGACTCGGGACTTTCAACAGGATTTTCTGAAATGGTATCTGGCGGAATAAAACAAGGAAAGCATTATTTTGATAACACTGAAACTGGTTTTATTCTTGGAATAGATGACGACCTAGCAAAATTCTACATAGGTGATACTTCAAACTATCTTAATTGGACAGGTACCCAACTGATAATTTCTGGCAACATTACAGCAACAAGCGGAACAATCGGTGGTTGGACGATAGGTGCAACGTCTCTTTCTTCGCCGTCTTCGTCTTTCTCTATCGGTTCAGGAAATTCGATATTCAAAGCAGATAGTAATGGTATTTATCTCGGAAATGCAACTTTTGCAGACGCTACATTCTCGGTAGATATGACTGGAAATACAAACGTTTCAAGTTTGAAGCGTGATGATTTCCACTGGTTCACACCATTTGAAAGTATAGATGGGTATACAAAGCCAGCTGACGGTACAGGAAGTAACACATTAAGCGAAAAAGTTATTTTAACTACGGGTACTTCAAATAATGATACAAATTATTTTATTAAGGAGGTAATGACAGCAACTTCATCGAATTTTTCTTGGGATAAAAAAGGTAGTGGAAAGTTTTGTATTTCACTACAAGGAACTGTAACCAATACTCAACTATGGATTGTTAGAGGAAGTTTAGTCGCCATTGAAAGTAAACATATAGGTTTCAGAGTAGAGGACGGTGTTGTTGCTGGTTTTGTGGGAAATGGAACAAATTATGCTTCGGTTGATTTAGGTACTACTTTAGTAGCTAACGATATTGATATACTAGAATACAGACTTAATCCTGATGTCGGATCTGTTTCTTTTTATATAAACGGAGTACTCAAAGGTTCTATTTCACAATATGTACCAACAGGAGCAGGAAGTCCGTCAAATTTTCTTATAAACCTAACGTGGCTAAACTATACGGGGGCCGCCAAAGTAATGTGGTTAAATTGGATTGACTTTTGGCAAGCGAATTAAAAATTATTTTATTAAATTATCAACATTATTATGTATCCACAAACATCACTACAGCCCGGACAAACAGGAAACTCTGTAAAACAGTTGCAAGATTATCTTGTATCTCAAGGATTTTTAACTAAAGAGCAAGTGAAGACTGGGTATGGGATATATGGTCCACAAACAACGCGAGCTGTAAAAAGTTGGCAAGAAACAAACGGGGTGGATAATTCTTCTGGTCCCGGATATTGGGGACCTCGTTCAATTTCAACTGCACAAAAAGTAGGCTCAACAAGTCAACCTACGCCTGATTATACTGCTCCTAACCAAACTATTCCTACTCAAGAGCAAGTAAACCCAGAAGACGCTCGAATAAAAGCTCTTGAAGCGGTCGTGGCGACAATTCCTTCTCTCAAAGAGGCAAGTGATATTTTACGGTTACAAATTGATACTCAAATAGAACAAGGAAAGAAAGTGAATCCTGACCTTACCATTACTCCCGAACTTGCTCAAAAATTCGTAGACCAAGCGTCTTCGGAACTTGACCCATACTATCAAGAACTCATAAACCAACACAAACAAGACCTGACGATTTCTTTTCGTCAAATGCAGGAGGATTACACGAAGCAAATCGAAAGAGAACAACCTGCCTTTAAACAAAGTTTAGAAAATCTTGACCAAACAGAGGCAAATCAAGGGATGGCATTTTCAAGCGGACGCGTTGCTCGAGAACAACAAGCAATCCAAGGCGAACAGCAAAAACTCGACGACCTCTTTACAACAAATCAACGAAGCGTTGAAAAGACCGGACTTGCAAGCGAGCGCGCAATCGGAAGTCGCAACTTTGCCGACCTTGGGATACCGACACTTCAATCTTATTCCGCTTCACGAAACACTATCGCACCACGAGGTGAATTAACTCCAAGCGGTTCACGAAGTTTATACACTCCTCAAACTGGACTTTATGGAACACTCCCCGCTCAACAAAAAGTAGACATCGCTCAAAGAACGGGAGAATTAACTGACATCGAACAAAATAAAAGAATTTTAGAAGCTGGTGGTTTAACAAGAACAATATAAATATATGGTAAACACTTTTGTAAAAAAAGATGGAAATTTCACAAGAACTCTTCCACCAACGAATTTAAATGAATACTACCAATCGCAAGGTAGAACACTCCCGTCGGTTTCTGAACGAGCGACTGCTTACGGTGATCAAAATTATCGTGGAACAACAGAGCAAAACACCGCACAGCTTCAAAGATTACTTAATCCGACACCAACTACTACAGCGACACAAACGCCACCACCTGCACCACCACAGAGCCAACCAGTCACTACTGAGAAGCCTGTTACGGACAATCCTTATGACGCTTTCAATGAACTTTTACAGATTTCACTTAAAAAAGCACAGTCTGTCAATTCAACAGACTTATTGAAACAACAACGCGAATTACAACGACAAAGAATTGCCAAAATGCAAGGCAGTGTTTCTGCTACACCAGAAGAAGCACGATTTCTTTCTCCTTCACAACAATCCGCAATACGAGGTGCTGACGTAAAACCTATTGAAACAGCGATTGACGCGGTGCAGTACGACATTGAAACAGCAAATCAAACAAGAAAAGACTTGATCGAGCAGATAATGTTCGCTCGTGATTCGGGAAATAAGGCAAGAGAGTCAGCTTTGGAAGCGGAATACAAGAAGGCGGACCAAGAACTTAAGAAAAAACAACTGACGTTAGACGAAGCAAAACTTACTGAAACGATACGAGGGAATAAGGCGAGCGAAGATATTGCTAGGAATAAAGCGAGTGACGTTACAGAAGGAGGCTATAATGAAAAACAAAACAAGATAATCACGACGTTGAATGATAAGATTTCAAAGAACGCTACCTATGCCTCAACCGTTTCAATGGCTAAATATGGAAATGGCGTAAAGGCGGCACTTTCTCAGAGAACTGGAGTGGGAGACATAGCGGCAATAAACCAGTTCCAAAAAGTAATTGATGAGGGTGCGGTAACAAGAGACCAAGATGTTATCTTAATCCAGTCTGCTCAATCGTTGATGAATAGTTTACAAACTAAAATCAAAGGACTTACAAAAGGTGAAAAACTTTCTGAAGAACAAAGAACCCAAATAAATAGCATACTTGATAGTATGTATGTATCACAGGTTAAAGCACTGGAAAAAGACCCATACATAATGGCAAAAACAAAAGAATTACAGAACTCAAATATTGATCCGAAGGATTCTATAATCGGAGAGCTTGGAGCTTTTTCTGGCGAAGAACCTAAAACAATAGAAGATTATCGTGCAGAATTTCCACAAGCAACAACCGAAGAATTAAAAGCTTTAATGGCAGAAGAACAACAATAATATGCCAACAATAAGAGAACAAATGGAAGCAAAGTACGGAAAGACCACTACTCCTGTTGGGGGTGGTTCTGTTCGTTCTCAAATGGAAGCAAAATATAATACTCCTGTTCAGCAACCAGTAGATCAATCATCTGGTATTGCGGGACGTGCTTTGAATAAATACAATACAAAAGTGGCAGACTTTTATGGCGGAAAAGAATCTCTTGGATATAAAGCAACTTTGCCAGTCAGAGCTGTAGCTAGAACGGGTGCCTTTCTTGGTGATATGCTTACTTATGGAACTCAAAAATTTGGTAAATCAACTGCAAAATATATACAAGCTCCTGCTGATGTAAAACAATACACAAAGGAAACGGAACAAAAAAGTACCCTTCAAAACTCAATTATTCAGAATATAGAAAAAAATAAAAAACTTGGTCTTGATACCTCACGACTCGAAACTCTACTTTCAGAATCTTTGAAGTCACCTACTCCAAAACTTGCACAGGAATCTACTGAAATACTCAATAGACCTGTTTCGCGATACTTTGGTGAAGGGTTGCAAATGGGAACGGATATTGCCGGACTTGGTTCGTACGGAGTGGCCGGAAGTGGTGCAAATTTTCTTTCTAAAGGTGTAAATCTAACAAAAGCTACGAGTAAGATTCCTTCGATCGTTGGCGCAGTTATTCCAAAGGCTCCAACAGCACTTGGAATACTCAAAAATACAGCTATTAAATCAGCAACGGGTGCCGCGATTGGAGAAGGGTATGATATAACACAAAACATT
>JBAZUR010000006.1 GCA_041661305.1 Candidatus Paceibacterota bacterium | reverse complement strand
TAGTTTTTCGGCGTGCGGGGATCTCACCCGCATTGCGGTTACTTGTGCCAACATTCTTACTTCCACACGCTCCAGTATGGGTTACCCCTTTACCTTCACAGCCGAGTGGAATACTCTCCTACCGCTCGCGCACAGTGCGAACAAGTCGAAAGAAAAAAATAAAAAGTTAAAACATTGCTGAATTTACTTTCCACTTTGAACTTTTAACTTGCTCGTACTGCGCACAAGCCCTCAGTTTCGGTACCATGCTTAGCCCCGATTATCTGCGGCGCAAGATCTCTCGATGAGTGAGCTGTTACGCTTTCTTTCAATGATGGCTGCTTCTAAGCCAACATCCTCATTGTCAATGAAATCTCACATCCTTACTTGCACTTAGCATGAATTTAGGGACCTTAACTGGAGATCTGGGCTGTTTCCCTTTTGACCGATGGAGCTTCGCCCCCATGGTCTTACTGCCACGCTCTTACTTCCGGCATTCGGAGTTTGATAGGAGCAACGAGATTTCTCCCTATTTGCTCCTTCCAGTGCTCTACCTCCGGAAGAAACACGTGACGCTATGCCTAAACATATTTCGGAGAGAACCAGCTATTACCAGGTTCGATTAGCTTTTCACTCCAACCCACAAGTCATCCGATGGCGTTGAACGACCAACCGGTTCGGGCCTCCATCTGTCTTTCGACAAACTTCACCCTGCTCATGGGTAGCTCACCTGGCTTCGGGTCTTATGCGTACTACGTCGCCCGAAGGCGACATCGCTCTATTAAAACTCGGTTTCCCTAAAGCTCCACCGCTTTACGGCTTAGCTCGCAGCACGCATAAACTCGTTGGCTCATTCTTCAATAGGCACGCAGTCGAGGTTGCAAGCAACCTCTTCTACTCATTGTAAACATATGGTTTCAGGTCTATTTCACTGCCCTCACCGGGCTACTTTTCACCTTTCCCTCACGGTACTAGTTCACTATCGGTCTCTAAAAGTATTTAGCCTTGCCGGTTAGTTCCGGCGGATTCTACCGAGCTATTCATGTCTCGATATACTCAAGAACGGCAATAAAAAAGATGTGAATGATTTCATCTACGGGACCATTACCCTCTGTGGTCGCGCTTTCCAGCGCATTCGATTATCATCACATTTTGTAACTTTTCTAGTAATCTACACTGCCGCCTTACAACCCCGCTCACCTAATAAGGTTCCACCAGTTTCCTGCCGGTCCCTTATTTAGGTGAATGGTTTGGGCTTCTTCCGTTTCGCTCGCCGCTACTAAGGAAATACAATTTGTTTCTTTTCCTCCAGGTACTGAGATGTTTCACTTCCCTGGGTTAGCTCTCAGCTAGTGCTGAGTATCTTGCGGTGAAGCAAGATGAGTTTCCTCATTCGGAAATTTCCGGATCAAAGGTTGCTAGGCACCTCCCCGAAACGTATCGTCGCCACGCCACGTCCTTCGTCGCCTTTTAGAGCCAAGGCATCCACCATATGCTCTTCTTATTTCCTATTAGGAAATCTGAAAGTCACTTACGCTCCAGGAACCGCTTCCCGGGTCGCGTTTTTTAATTTCTTTTGTTTCTTTTCTGTCTGTCCGCCTCCCTCTCATCTGACCCCAGAACAATAACAGGCTAACTCACACATGGGATGAAAAGTGGCGGGATTTAGTTGTCAACGAACTGCCTTAATTTTTCCAACAAAAAATCCGCTCGAGAGCGGAACTTCTTGATACTCGCCAAAAGGCGAGGTCATTTAGGTCCGCTTTTTGTACGTGTTTTCGTTGATAAACATAAGGTAAGTGGCATTATAGCCAATAGCAAAAAGGTGTCAACCCCAGCAAAAACTATGCCTATTTTCCCAGCAAAAGAGACCCTTTTAACCCCTTAAAATAGCCATGTAAAAAGGCAAAGAAAAAAGCACCAAATTGGTGCTTTTTTCTTTCTTATTTCTCCGCGGGAGAAAATTGAAAAGATTATTTCTTGTTTGAAATATCTTCGCGTAAACGTTCGATGAAACGAGCTGCAGCTTCTTTCCCACCCAAACCAAAAGCGAGGCCACCTGCTAGAGCAAGCATAGCCACGACTCCAGTGAAGAGTGTGTACATAAACTGAGGCGCGATTCCCAAGTGTGATAGCGCGACGATCAAGGCAAAAAGCCAAATTGACCAACGTGATACACCTCCCAAGAAACCAGCTGAGTGCATATCTGCAGCGCGAGCTGATGTTGTAACAACTCGATCCATTGTGTCGGCCAAAACGGCACCAACCAAAAGAACAAGTGCTGCTACGATAACCTGTGGAAGATATCCAAGCACTACGTCACGAAGGAAAACTGTCACCTGTGTTAAACCAATCACTTCAAGTGAAGCGACAAGGAAAACAACGACAACAAACCAACGAACGAGGCCGCCTAGAAATGCTCCTGCATTTAAGTGAAGTCCACCTTTCGACAAAACTTCTTCAACGCCAGCTGCGCGAAGTGCCTTATCGAACATAAGTGCCTTAACTGCTTGTGAAATAACTTTCTCTAATAACGAAGCAACAATCCAGCCAATCATGAACACAATAACTGCCATGATTAAACTAGGAACGAAGCTCATCACACCAAGCCAAATTGACTGAAACGATTCGCCAATGACCTGACTCCATGTTTGCAATACCATATCTTACTTTTACTTATGATTAAAAGTTCCTATGCATAAAAACTCTAAGTTTCGACTGCTTAAAGTCTACCTTAATAATAGCAGAAAAAACGCGGTTAATCCTGTTTATTGTGGATAGTATTGCTTCTTTTGTAATCTACAAAAAAGACTAAAATCTTGCGTTTTTTTCAGGAAGCTGAAGCTTGTCTACTAAGCGCTGGTGAGGGTAATCCAAAATGTCATAAATAAATTTATCGTACATTTCGAGGCGATATTTAAATTCTTTTGTATCAAAAAAAGCGTACGCCAACTCCTTCCCTATTTCTGCCTCGATTAAGCGCATTGCGTTTTCTATTTTCCCCTTCTTTAAATTATCTCCCACAATGAGAACATCAGTGCGACTATCATTATCCTTAATAAAAATACCAGACACGATTAAAAGCTTAATGGTTCCTGCCTTCTTAAAACGATCGACAATTTTACTATTGTTAACTGAATCAGCGTTCAGTATTAAATCTTTCAGTTCTCTTTTATAAGGAAAATCACTATCTAAAAACCACCCTGAAGTTTTTTTCTTTGGTGGTAAATCTTTTGAGAAAAGTTTCTTTTTAATAAAACCGATTGACTTAAGTATCGCCAACTCTCTCCTAACGGTAATTGTTTTTAATTTTGTTCTTCGCTCGATTTCTTTAGGATCAAAACCAGTATCTGCGTTCAAAAAAAACAGACGTATTATTTTAACGCGTGCATCATTTCCAAAAAGTTTTCCTAAAATTTCCATTCTGTTAAAAGTTGAGAGCACTAACGCCCATGCCAGTTAAATTAACAATTGTTATCCAGCTATTTAATTGCTTATTAAATGTTTTCACAAATAAAGGCTGGTTTACACCATTCTAAACCCTAGACCCTAGACGCACAATCACAAAAAAATACCCGTATTAGAGGGTATTTTTTTGTGATTGTGTGATTAAAGCCGAATTACTTCAACTCAACCTGGTCACGCGTAATTTTTTGCTAAAAATTCGCGCGACGTCTATCGGTAATGATAGACACCTGTAGACGGCCCGTCTCGGCCATCTTCATGGCCTCCGACCGACAAGTTTACTTTAATTCAACTTGTCCTCCAACTTCTTCAATTCTCTTCTTGAATTCGTCGGCTTCTTCCTTCTTCATTCCATCTTTCAAAAGAGAAGGAACGTTGTCTACGAGATCTTTAGCTTCTTTAAGACCAAGACCCAAAACTTCCTTAACTATTTTCATAACACCAATCTTCTGATCACCAGCTGACTTAAGGTGAACTGAGTAAGAAGATTTTTCTTCAGCTGCCTCCCCTGCTGCAGCTCCTGGGGCAGCCATAGCAACTGCTGCTGCTGATACTCCAAATTTCTTCTCAAGAACCTTAACAAGTTCGTTCAATTCAAGAACGCTCATTTTTTCAACTGAATCAACGAGAGTCTTAAATTTTGATGGAACCTCAACTGTTTCTTCTGCTACTACTGTTGTTTCTTCTGACATAATTTTATTTCTAAATTTAATTTTTAATTTTTAACTCCAGATTTTTTAATCTGAAATTATTGACGCTTTTCTGCTATCTGACCCAAAGCAACAACAAAACGTTGTATTGGTGAATTTATCAAATTAACAAACTGACCACGCAAAACCTGCATTGAAGGAATCGTTGCGATTTCTGTCATTGCCACTGCGTCGAGAAGTTTACCTTCAAACATTCCACCTAAAATATGGATGTGTCCTTTGTATTCTTTTTGATAAGCAAAAATACTTCGTGATGGTTCTATTGGATCGTTCCCATAAGCAAGAGCGAGCTCGCCTTCAAGCTCTGGAATTTCTCCCTCAAACTTTCCTTCGTTAATTGCTCTCTTCACAAGAGTTTTTTTAGCCACAGTGTAGCCAATACCCTTTGAGCGCAAGTCACGACGAATCTTCGAAACCTCTGAAACGGTAAGACCTTTGAAGTTAACAAAAACAAGAGATATCGAATTGGAAATCGATTGCTTAAGTTTATTCAATATTTCTACCTTTTTTTCTTTACTAATTGCCATATTAACTTGCTGTTAGTTTTTAGCTTTTAGCTTTTAGGAAAGCCAAAATACTAAAAACAACTTATTAAAAACAAAACCGACTCCCCGTGGAGTCGTCCAAGCATTCCGTTGTTAACGAAATGAGTATTCGACCTCGACAGACTGCTTTCGCAATTAACGCCCTAGGGCTATCTGTTTTCTACGGCTTGTAGGCAAATACTAACACAGGTCTCTCAAATTGCAACTACCCCTGATTCACTTCTTTTTTGAAATATTCTGCGCGCCAGCCAATCATATTGGCAAAAATTTGAACAACGGAAGAAACCCCGGCAACTGCCAAAATTAAAATAAAGTACCAAGCGTTTGGAGTAAGGTAATAGAAAAATGCCACAAGCACAGCAAACCACACACCAACGCACCATGGGCATTCGAGAAGTTCAATCGCAGTTCTGCGAGGGCCGTCTGTTGGTTTTGTCCTAACAACAAGAACCTCCCCGCTTTCAGTATCAATCAAATCAGTTTCATCTAAAAACCAATCACGGAAAAACTTTGAAACCTTGTCGTAAACAAAAAGACGAGTAAGCCTAAATGTTGCCAAGGTAATAAGAATAAAATCAAATCCGCCGATGCCGGAAGGAAGGCCATCGTTAACGCGAACAAGTATAATCGCCGAAACAATAATTACCGCAACGAAAAATACGACGTAAGCAAAATACCAAAAAGCCTGATTGTTTCGTGGTTCAATATTTTTGTTCATAGAAAGATTATACGGATTATTTAACACCTAGGAAGTAAGTACTTCAATTAGCTGGTAGTTGAAACGTATTTTTTCCCAAAGGAAAAAGTAGCATATCCAACTCCGATTAACAAAAGCCCCAAAAGCATAAGTGTAATTGGCCAACCTAAACTATTACTAAAATATTCAGCAGTAAGTCGTCCGAGGTAACCCATCAAAGCGATTGATGAAAGCACAAGAATAATTCTTTTGTGCATTACGATACTCAAATAGAAAAAGAGAGCGATAACAGGAAGGCAGGCAAATCTCCAAAAATCCTCTAGGGCGAAAGTTGCTCCCAATACCGAAACGGTCCCAACAAAAACAAGGATTGCATTCAACGGCCTCTTTGCTCCAGCGATTGGATTCATTAGAGAAGAAAGTGCAAGAACTGTAACACCATAAACAATAAACATGTAGGCATAAAAATCTTTTAGCGTTTGAACAATGGCTGGATTCTCTCTAATAAACAGCAAGACAGAAGTATAAAAAATGGCTGTACCACAAACTATCGTTAGGAAACGAGAAACGTCATTCTTCAATATTCTTGTTGTAGAAAAATAAACCATAAAGAAACCAATTGCCATCCACAAACTA
This sequence comes from Candidatus Paceibacterota bacterium, assembly GCA_041661305.1. NCBI lineage: Bacteria > Bacillati > Minisyncoccota > Minisyncoccota bacterium. The sequence continues at coordinate 2,736 of JBAZUR010000006.1, read as the reverse complement.
GCAAGCATCCAATCAGAGATATGCATCTCGTTTAAGATGACGGTCACTCCAGTCGGCAAAAGGAGGGCCGAAAAAACTAAAGCTAGATTTGAGACAAGAGTGGCTGATGGGTAATCTCTAAGCAAAAGAGAAATAACATACGTAATAATTCCAGACCCAAGTGTTATTGCTACCCTACCAAAGAAAGGTAGTGTGTCCCAAAATTGCGAAACAAAAACAACCACTCCGGAGAGGGCGATGAAACCACCGAGAAAATATAATATTTTTACTATATTGAAATGAAAACCTTCAGTCTTGTCACCACTAGAAGCACCGATAGTCTGACCAGAAATTCCACCCAAAACCGAAAGTACCTCCTCGCGCGAAAGACCGTTCGAAGTGACGATTTCACGAATTCTTTGTAGGGCAATTTTTTTTGGTTCTATATCCATAGTTTATTTTATTACCCAACCGAGAAAGTTAATCCCGCCGGGGCCATAGTAATATGAACGCGAATCCGCCTGTGTCAGATAAATTTGCTTGCTGTAAAAACCGTTCTTCAAATAACGGGCGTTGTAATCGCGGTTTCCCCCGAACAACCCTGTAATAAGACCTCCGTCAGTCTGACCACCCGTGAGCATGTATCCATCCGGGGCTTTAGGATTTTGGTCAAGCATCAAAGCCTGCGCTTCTTCAATAGTCAGTTCACGACTTTTGTCGTTCGCGACTTCGTATAGGTAAATGGAGTCAATCACAACTGCTTGGTAATTTTTTACATCAGTTGGCTTTAATTCAACCGGCGGAGGCAGATATCTTTTAACTATCTTACCTTTCTCCACTACATATGTCTGTCCGTAATATTCATTTGAGTTACGCACTGCGTAAAGAAAATCATACTGAGCCGGTTTGGCAAAAAGCTGAGGAATGTAAACAGCGCCAATAAGTCCGGCAATGAACAAAACCGGCAAACCAATTGCTATATAAAGAGGCCACTTATTTTGTGTATCCATAATATCTATATGTTACTACTAAAGACTGGGCACGCAACCATTAATTACATTTAGACTCATCCCTTGGGTGAGTATCACTTTTTGAAGAAGTTGCTGATTATGAGACTCGGGTCAATATCCATCTCTTTGGCAAAACCGGTCATAATAATCACCACTACCCCGATTAGGATTATGGCGGCAAAACCGATGGTTGAAGTGAAGAAATCTTTATTAAACATATCCCTTTACTTACATTCTATTATTTTCACCTCTTTAGTAAAGGAACATACTTTTTGACAATTTCTATAAAGATGACAAAAGATCTTTGAGCTCCTGAGAGTCAGGATTTTTAGCTATCCCCTGTTCGACAATATCTTTGGCTTTTTGCGTATCCTTAACCACGTCGCGGTAAAATTCAGCTATCTTAAAATACAGAAAGATACTGCTTGGCTCATTTTTTATGGCCTGCAGGAAATATGTTTCAGCTTTTTTATTATCTTTCAGGTAATAAGCATAAAGGTCTCCCAAATTACCGTTAGCCACACTGTCGGTTGGCCTAACCTTGGTCACATATTCCCAAGCCAAACGGGCGCCTTCATAATCACCTATAGCCTTCCTCCATGAACCGAGGTCAATCCATGATGCTATGTCATTGCTGTTTTTCTTGAGTGCACTGGAAATCTCCATTATTTTCACCCTTGTTTTTTCATCTGCAGAATCAAAATTAACTGTTCGGTTGAGGTCCGGAATGGCAACTGCCGGCGCAGATTTTACGGGTTCAACTTTGACCGTGTAGCCGGGGTCTTTGTTGTCGCCGTTTTGTTTGTTGTTTATTTCTATATTCCCGTTTCCGCCTGTATTAACGGAACTTTTTTGAAGATCTTTATTTATGTAATAACCGGCAACAACCGCCGAAATAATAACTAATACAAACAGGGTAATATTTTTATTGTTTATTTGCATACGCCACATTGTATCAAATTTAACAAAACAAAAAACTCCCGCTTTTTGGCGGGAGTTTTTTGTTTTGTTTATCCAAGGGATGCCCTTTGATGAAGAGAGCGGAAAACGCAAAAACCCCTCAATAAAGAGGGGTTTTTGCTTAACCATTCCCTAACCGAAGTCAGGAAATCACAAGTTGGTTATTAGTTTGCACGTGTCCAAGTCTGAGCGGAGAAGCTTGCGTTGGATGGGAATCCAGGTAAGCCATAACCGTTTGCCCAGTCAAGATTTGTAATCGTATCTGCATCAGCGACCGGAGTCGTTGTTGAGAACGGTGACCAAATAATGTTACTTGCACTAAGTCCCGATACCGTGTTCATCAAATACGCCTGTGAAGGGAATGATGTGTCGGCAAGAAGGTTAATGCTGAGCGTCTCAGAAACAGATGCAGTGTCCACTACTGAAGCAACTCTTAGAGCATATGTCTTTGAGCTGTTTGCAGGAACAATCTTGGCCTGTGACGTGTTGTCAAAGGTAATCGCCAATGTTCCTGTAGGAGCTTCGGTTACAGCTGATTTAGCTGCAACTCCGTCTCCGTAAAGTGTGAATCCTGTAGCTGCTCCACCTGTGGTAGCAATGTTGAAGCTCATTTTAGCCAAAACAACATCTCTAGTTGTCGGGTTTGTAACAGTGACTTTGTACAAGTCAGAGTTAAGAGCCAAACTGCCACCTGTGCTTGTTACAGCAAAGGTAGGAACTGTTCTGTAGATTCTTAAGCCGTTAGTTGTAACGTCCGAAGAAGTTCCAGAGATTGATACTTGTGAGT
>JBAZUR010000005.1 GCA_041661305.1 Candidatus Paceibacterota bacterium | reverse complement strand
AGAAAGAGTCCTTCTTTAGGAAGAGAAGAGCGAAATTCCTTGTCGGGTAAGTTCCGACGCGCACGAATGGTGTAATGACTGGAGAACTGTCTCGGGGAGTAGCTCGGTGAAAATACAGTACCGGTGAAGATGCCGGTTACCTGCAGTTAGACGAAAAGACCCCAGAAGCTTTACTATAGCTTGGTATTGTTCTTGTTTTGTAACTGCGTAGCATAGACGGGAGACTTTGAAGTTTCGGTTTCGGCTGAGATGGAGTCGTCAGTGAAATACCGTTCTTTTGCGAGGCATGAACTAACCTCCACGGCAAAAACGTTGAGGGACAGTATCTGGTGGGTAGTTTTACTGGGGCGGTATCCTCCTAAAAAGTAACGGAGGAGCCTATTAAGGTTCTCTAGGCGCGAATGGAAACCGTGCCGATAGTGCAATGGCATAAGAGAGCTTAACTGCAAGACGGACATGTCGAGCAGGCGCGAAAGCGGAGCATAGTGAACCGACGATTCGCTTTAGATGCGGTCGAAGATTAACGGATAAAAGCTACTCTGGGGATAACAGGCTAGTTGCGCCTAAGAGTTCAAATCGACGGCGCAGTTCGGCACCTCGATGTCGGCTCAACTTATCCTGGTGGTGGAGAAGCTACCAAGGGTTTGGCTGTTCGCCAATTAAAAAGTTACGTGAGCTGGGTTCAAACCGTAGAGAAGCGGAAAATTTTTCGGCTCCTCTACTTGTTTGAATCCAAGGTTTAAGACATCAAAAGTTTTCGTTTTTGAAATATGATAGTAGAAAGACATCAATCAAATCACGGCGGCATTTTGTAGAAATACAAAATGACAAGCTGACTTATATCGGTGGAATCCTAACTTGTTAACAGCGAGTGGACGATACCGAGGGAACCGCGAAATAGTCGTGGGCCCGTAGAGACTAAACGTCAGCAGACTTATTAAATTTAAGTTGAAGCTATAGTCCAATGCGCGAAGTAATTCGTGGAAACATGCGTGAGACAGGTTGGTCTCCTATCTACTGCAGGCGTTGATTATTGAGAAGATTTGTTCCTAGTACGAGAGGACCGGAATGAACTGACCTCTGGTGTATCGGCTGTCGCGCCCGCGGCACCGCCGAGTAGCTATGTCGGGAATGGATAACCTCTGAAAGCATCTAAGAGGGAAGCCAGCTTCAAGATCAGTAATCGTTTGAGACTCCTCAAAGATGATGAGGTTGATAGGCTTTAAATGTAAGCACAGTAATGTGTTAAGTTGAGAAGTACTAATTAGTCGATTCCTATTAGGAAATTTGGAAGTCACAAAAAATAAAAAATTCTGTCGTAAGAAAAATCGTGTCCCGCCAATTCGCGTAAAAATTGTGCGTATTGGCGGGACACGAAATCTGTCTCGAAAGTTAGCAATGCTAATTTTTTCAGTTGGGGTGTGGCTCAAACTGGTGAGTGTCTGAATGTCCCCGGGTGACAACGTCCGGTCAAAATTCAGTCTTCGGCGGTTCGAATCCGTCCACCCCAACCCCCTCGTTCTTTTCTGTCTGTTTTAAGTTTCATTTAATTTCGGCATAAAGCCAAAAAATTAAATGCTTTCATTTGTTAGTTTGCTGTTGAACGTTGTGAGTTGGTGACTTGACGCGGAGGTCACACCTGTTCTCATTCCGAACACAGAAGTTAAGATCCGTAGTGCCGATGATACTCCATTGGGGGAAAGTAGGTAGTCGCCAGCTCAGAGCGTTCAACAAAATGAGCAAATAGATAAATGAAAACAAGTTTTAAGAAAAAGCATCCACCAGTTGGATGCTTTTTCTATTTCGCCACCTCTGGTACTATAAGGACAATATGTCCTGGGCAACACAACGAAAACTCCTCTATTTTTTAGTATTTCTTGCGGTTTTTGGAGTGGTTGTTTTGTATTTAACGTATCCTCTCTTAAACAAAGCTCCAACGTGTACAGACGGAAAACAGAATGGTGATGAGTCAGGAGTTGATTGCGGCGGAGCTTGTCAGCTTTTGTGTATCGAGCAGTTAGCAGAGTTGAACGTTAAGTGGGTGAGGTCTTTTGAGGTGAGCCGCGGAAATTACGATGTTGTGGCTTATGTTGAAAACAGAAATGTTGGCGCAGGGATAGAGAAACTTTTATATAGAGTTAAGCTTTATGACGATAAGGGTTTGTTTATTACTCAAAGGGATGGGAAAACTTTTGTTGGTTCAAATGGTGTATTCGCTATTTTTGAGGCAGGGTTGCGTACAGGGGAAAGTATTCCCAGGAAAGCATTCGTCGAATTTGAAGATATTTCTTGGTCTCGTACCGACCCCCGTTCTTCTGCTGTTAAAATCTCAATAAAAAATCAAAAACTTGAGAACGCTAGCACTACACCAAAGCTTTTCTCTGAGGTTTATAATGACTCCCTTTTGAATTTAAAAAACATTACTTTGGTCGCTCTCCTTTATGGTTTTGACGACAACGTTCTTGCTGCTAGTTCAGCAACACTTGATTCGTTAAAACCAAGAGCCTCTGACGATGTTTATTTTACGTGGCTAAAGTCAATCGAAAAAGATGTTGCTAGGATTGAAATTGTTCCACACGTTAATCCGTTTACTTTAAGTTTCTAATCTATGACAGTACTTCGCGGAATATACCAGAGAATTGATTGGGTCTTATTTTTTGCGTTGATTCCTATTATTGTTGCCGGGCTTTTAACAATGGACTCCTTTGTTGGAGACAAGGGGTATTTTGATAAACAAATTATATGGGTTGCTGTGTCATTCTCTGTTTTTTTCATATTATCGTTTTTTGACTTCCGTTTTCTTCGTAGAACAAATGTGATAATGGCAATTTTTCTTTTTGGTGCAGGCTTACTTTTGTTGTTGTTTGGGTTAGGGTCTGTAGCAAAAGGTGCGAAAAGTTGGTTTGATTTCGGAGGCTTCTCTTTTCAGCCTGCGGACTTCATGAAGATTGTTGTTATTTTAGTTTTGGCAAAATATTTTTCACGCAGACACGTTGAAATTGCTCACTTTAGACACATTATTGTTTCGGGAATTTATGCCTTTATTCCGTTTGTTCTAATCATGGTACAGCCAGATTTTGGCTCAGCAATGATAGTATTTTTAATTTGGTTCGGAATGATACTTGTTTCCGGTGTGTCGAAAAAACATCTTTTTGCAATACTTTTAGCCGGGGCCGTTGCGTTTGCAATTCTTTGGATTGCTGTGTTTGCTCCATATCAAAAAGCTAGAATACTAACGTTTATTCATCCACTTTCTGATATCCGTGGTGCAGGGTATAACGCTTATCAATCAACTATTGCTGTTGGCTCCGGTCAGATTATGGGCAAGGGGATAGGTTACGGCACACAGTCACGACTTAAGTTTTTGCCGGAGTATGAGACTGATTTTATATTTTCTGCTTTCGCTGAAGAGTGGGGATTTATCGGAGTTCTTTTACTTTTTGCACTTTACGGCGTTGTTGTTTGGAGAATTTTAAGTAATGCCATGCTTGGAGAATCAAATTTTGAAACATTGTTTTGTCTTGGTTTTTCTATCTTCATTATGAGTCACTTGATAATAAATATCGGAATGAATATTGGATTGCTCCCCGTGACCGGGATTACCGTGCCATTTATGAGCTACGGAGGTTCTCATTTGCTTGCCGAGTTTACTGGGTTGGGAATTATGATGGGGATGCGACGATATCAGCGCGCTGCTCATAGGGATACTGTTAAGAATGAGTTTTTTGGAATCTAGTACTCCCCGTAAACCTTTTTGGTTTCTCTAAGCATTCTTTGCGGAGAAAATTCCACCAAAACTTTCTCATGCAATCTTGAAGCTAGTTTTTCTGCCAACTCTTTGTTTTCTAGAAGTGTTTTTATCGCGTGTGATATTTCAGAAGGGGATCGCGGTTTAACCAAAAGACCGGTAACGTTATTTTCAATTACTTCCGGAATACCGCCAACGGCCGTTGCAACAACTGGGACCTTCGCAAGTCCCGCTTCAAGTAGAACATACCCCAAAGACTCAGTAATAGAAGTTAGTGTGAAGATATCAAACCCTGAGATTAACGAAGAAGCTCTTTCGTTAAAACCAAGCAAAAAAACAGCATCTTTTAGGCTCAATTCCGCTATTAATTTTTCTAAACTAGCCCTTTCCGAGCCTTCTCCAAATACAACAAAAATAACGTCCAACCCTTCTTTTTTTAGGAGAGAGATTGCTTCTATTGAAGAAAAAATATCTTTGTTTTTATTAAGTTCGGAAATAGTTCCAACAACAATTGTATTTTTACCAAGACTTTTCCCTGTATATTTTTCAATGAACGAACGAGACTCACTTCGCTCCGTAATACTCATTTGAGAGACGCTATTTTTTATAACAACTATTTTATTTTTAGCAAAAGGAAGATTTTTAATGCGAGTGGCTACGGCCTCTGATACCGCGATTGTTTTGTGTGAGAGTATTACTGTAAGCCAATGTAAAAAAGTAATTACAGCTTTTTCAATAATGGGACGGTCTTCGTTGAAGGCCCAACCATGAGCAGTAAAGACAATATTTTTTGTACCAACAATTCTTCCAGCCAGCGCCCCAATACCACCACCCTTCGAACTGTTCACGTGTAGTATCTCGGGTCGCTCTTTTTTTAGAAGTGTAATTATTCTGAAAAAAGCAATAAGGTCACTTAGTGGTTTTATATTGCGACCAAGCTCGGTGATAACCGAAGTTTCGATATTTTCAGATTTAAATTTTTCAACCAAAAGACCAGGAGTTCCAGTGATAAGAGATATTGTGAATTTCTCTCGTGAGAAATAAAGGCCTAGGTCATAGACATATCTTTGCGCTCCACCCCAAGTTCCTAGTGTCACCAAGTAACATATTTTAGGGTCTGTTCCGTTATCTTTATTGTATTGCATTGTATTTCGGGCAAATATAGTATTCTATATATCATTATAAACAAATGAGCATTATCAACAAAAACGAGCCAATAATACTATTTTTAGGCGATATTGCTGTTTTTTATGCTTCTTTGTGGGTGGCTTTTTTGTTGCGTTACTCCACGATTCCAGGCGGTACTCTATTTAAACAACACCTGATGGCCTTTTCGTTGCTTTTTGTTGTTTGGATTTTTGTTTTCTTTATTCTCGGTTTATACAACAAAAGAGTATTTTTTTTCAAAAATCGACTTCAGGCGGTTGTTCTAAAGGCATACATAGCGAACGGGATGGTCTCTTTAGCCTACTTTTACATAGTACCCTTTTTTGAGATAAACCCGAAAACAACACTACTATTTTATTTCGTTGTTTCTTTTACGTTTATGCTTTTTTGGCGAGTATATTTGTCGAAGTTTATTCTTTCAAGAGAGCGTGAAAAAGCGATATTGATTGGAGAGGGGGAGGAGATGCACGAACTTAAAGACGAGGTAAACAGTAATGATAGATACGGCCTTTTTTTTAAAGATGTTTTTGATTTAAGTACAACATCTTCTGACAATTTCAAAAAAGAAGTTCTTCGGGCTGTTAACGAAGATGGTGTTGGAACTGTAGTCGTGGATTTGCGAAACATTAAAGCCGTTCCCGTTTTGGCCAGTATTTATAATCTTATTTTTACCAAAGTTCGTTTTGTGGATATCAATAAAGTTTATGAGGATGTTTTTGATCGAGTACCGCTTTCGTTTGTTGGTCATGACTGGTTTATTGAAAATATTCCTTCTACCCCAGAAATAACTTACGACATACTGAAGCGTTTGATGGATATTGTGTTGGCGCTTATTTTAGGAACTTTTACTTTAATAATAACTCCATTTGTGGCGCTTGCTATTAAGTTGGATGACGGAGGAAGGGTGTTCACAAAACAAGAGCGAGTAGGGCAAGACAATCAGAAGTTTTTTGTTTTTAAGTTTCGTACCCTTGAACGCATAGAGGAAGGTGTTTGGCACAAAGAGAGTAAAAATAACCCAACACGTGTAGGAAAAATCCTCCGCACAACAAGTATTGATGAGTTGCCACAGATATTAAATATACTAAAAGGCAACCTTTCTTTTATTGGTCCACGCTCTGATTTGGCTAGCCTTGAAATAAGACTACGCGAATCGCTATCTTATTATTCTATGCGTTATATTGTGAGGCCGGGTATTTCTGGGTGGGCGCAAGTTAATCAGCAATATGCCCCTGGGCATATCAGTCCACAGACGATTGATGAAAACAGGATTCGTCTTGCGTATGACCTTTACTACGTGAAGAATCGTTCGCTTATGTTAGACTTGATTATCGCGCTAAAAACAATACAAACACTTTTGTCGCGAACGGGAAAATAAAAAACAAAATGAACAAACACACTATTTTTATTGCTGGTGCTGCTGGATATGTCGGAGCCATGCTTTGTGATCAATTTTCAAAACGAGAAGATGTTGATTTGATTATTGGTCTTGATAAAGAAATAAAACCGAAACTTTTAGAGGGGAACGAGAAAGTTTTTTGGATTACGGGAAATACAAGCGACGGGTTGTGGCAAGAAAAAGTTTCAGAGAAAAACCCAGATGTTGTGATAAATGTTGCCTGGCAGATTCGGGAAATGTATGGCAAAAAAGAAAAACAATGGAAGTGGAACGTTGAAGGTTCTGACGCTGTTTTTGATTTTTGTTTTACTAATTCCTCAGTTAAAAAATTAATTTATTTTTCCACCGTATCTTCTTACGGTGCTTTTTCAGACAATTCGCTTGAGCATTATTTCAAAGAGGAAGAGCCATTCAGAGAGATGGAGTATTTGTATGGAGTTGAGAAAAAGGTTGTCGAAGAGCATCTTAAAGAAAAGTTTAACTCCGCTAAGTCTAAAGGACAGAACGTGCCACAGGTTTTTGTTGTTCGTCCGGCAGCGATAACAGGACCAAGAGGGCGTGCAATGGAGGGGCGTTTTGGCCTACAGTCTGCGCTTAGTGGCAATCTTAAGGGTTCGTTTGTATATAAAATAGTTACTCTCCTGACAGCAGTTGTTCCAGCAACACCAAAATGGTGTCGACAGTTTATTCACGAGGACGATGTTGCAGACATTGTTACTTTGTTCACATTTAATGATTTAGATGGTGAGTATGAAGTGTTCAACATCTGCCCTCCTGGACAATCTGTCTTGTCGCACGATATGGCTTCCGCTGTAGGGAAGAGAGTTGTGATTATTTCACCACTACTTGTTCGTGTTGCGTTTTTTATACTGTGGCATTTGAGTCGTGGAAAGATTCCTACGTCACGTGGCGGTTGGAAGTTCTACTCTTACCCAGTTGTTGTTGATGGCACCAGACTTTCAAATCGTTATGGTTTTAAATATAGTAGCGAACCACTAAAGGCTTTTGTGGAAAACAAAGGTAGGTACGCAAAATAAAAAGCTTCGCAGTACATGGATTTATATTTCTTCAATCTTTTAAATGGTTTAACAATTAAGTATCCAATGCTTAATCCGCTATTTGCTTTTATGGGCGACGGTCTCGCTTATCTTGCGATTGTTATACTTTTTTATTTTCTCTTGGTGCACAAAGATAAAAAGAGGGGAGCACAAGAACTTTTGATGATGGTTCTAGTTGCGGGCTTTGCGTGGTTTTCTGCTCATTTTTTTAAAAGTATTTTTGATACGGTTCGTCCCTTTGTTTCAATGACAGAAGTTGTTCCTCTTTTTCCCCAAGACGCAGATGGTGCTTTTCCATCTGGGCACGCAACATTTTTTTCAGCATTAGCTATGATGATGTGGTTTTATCATAAACGTATTGCCGTAAGCTTAGGTGTAATTGCGGTTATTATTGGGTTCGGGCGTGTCATCTCAGGTGTTCATTTTCCAGGGGATATTTTGGGTGGTTACGTTCTTGGGTCGGTGATTGCGATAATTATGTATTTCCTCACCCAAAAGTTTTTCGGATTAAAGTCTGGGGAAAAAGAAAATTAAACAGAAAACAGTGCAATTTACAGCAAATACTGTCAACGGCTTGAAAAGACCATTAAAATAGATATAATACCCGCAATGTTAAAAAGGAGATTAGTTGCGGTTTTTATACTATTGGCCGGTTTCGCAATCGGCTACTTTGTCTATTCTTCAGAGGGAAGATTGGCCGGTGAGCGAAATCTACCCCTCGCAAGTTCGTTTTCTAAGTTTCCATTTAAGTTAGGTCTAGATCTTTCTGGTGGTAGCCATCTTGTTTATCAGGCAGACACCTCAGCCCTTAAACCAGAAGAGATTAAAGATGCAATGGATTCACTCCGTGATGTTATCGAAAGGCGCGTTAATGTTTTTGGTGTTGCTGAGCCAATTGTGCAAGTTGAATCAAAAGGAAACCAAGTTGGTGACCAAAGACTAATTGTTGAGCTTCCTGGTGTGACAGACGTAAAGCAGGCAACTGCTATGATTGGACAGACCCCAACCCTAGAATTTAAAACTGAGAGACCTGAAGGTGCTGAAAAAGATGCAATCATAAAGGCATATCAAGAGTATGAGAGTACCAAAAATTCCGGAAGCCCAGTTATTAGTCCTCTCCTTTTCCAAGACCCAATGTATGTTTCAACAACACTCACTGGACGCTTTTTAGAAAGAGCTTCTTTGCAGTTTGATCAAACAACAAGAGTACCGACAGTATCATTGCAGTTTGACGAAGAGGGCTCTGATTTGTTTGCAAAAATTACAAAAGAAAATATCAATAAAACAGTTGCTATCTACCTAGATAACCAGCCAATTTCAACGCCGGTTGTACGCGAAGAGATTAGGGGAGGACAGGCAGAGATTTCGGGAAACTTCACTCCACAAGAAGCAAAACAGCTCGTCGGGCGCTTAAATTCGGGAGCTTTACCAATTCCAATATCATTACTTTCGACCGAAACAATCAGTGCTCCGCTTGGGCAAAAAGCCCTTGCCGATGGCGTTAAGGCTGGCCTCGTTGGTCTACTTGCTGTAGCAATTTTCCTTTTGGCTTGGTACCGACTTCCAGGACTAATCGCGGTTTTGGCTCTTTGTGTCTATGTCGTAATCATGCTCGCAATGTTTAAGTTGTTTGGAATAACACTTACCGCAGCAGGTATTGCAGGATTTATTCTTTCTGTTGGTATGGCCGTTGACGCAAATATTCTTATTGCAGAAAGAACAAAGGAGGAACTACGCGCAGGGAAGACAATATCAAATGCTATTTCAGAAGGATTCGTTCGCGCATGGTCTTCAATTCGTGATTCAAACATTTCAAGTATCATTACTGGAATTATGCTTTTCTGGTTTGGAACAAGTTTAATTCAAGGTTTTGCTCTTGTTTTTGTTCTTGGAGTTTTGGTGAGTATGTTCTCAGCTATCACCGTTACACGCAGTTTCTTGATGGCTCTTGGTATTGAAGACGCGGGAACATTTACTAGATTTATTTTCTCCAGTGGCGTTAGTAAGGGTTAATTTATAAATACTATGTTTATCATCAGATTACGAAAAATTTTCTTCACAATCTCGGCGCTCGCAATAGTAGCATCGGTTTTTGCAATTTCATTTTATGGCTTTAATTTTGGGATAGATTTTAAGGGTGGTTCACTTATTGAAGCATCATACGAAAATACGCGTCCAGATATCTCTGCTTTAACGACTAGTTTGGAAAAAGTTATTCAAGGTGCTCATGTACAACTTGCGGGGGAGAAGGGTGTTTTTGTTCGAACAAAAGACTTAACCGAAGCTGAGCACACTGCTGTTTTAGGCGCCTTAACTATCGACAAAAATGTGGCGACAGAGGAACGTTTTAACTCAATAGGGCCTGTTATTGGAAAGGAATTGCGATCTAAAGCTTGGATGGCAATCACCGCAGTTATATTGGGCATAATGCTCTTTATCGCTTTTGCTTTCCGAAAGGTGTCACAACCAATTTCTTCTTGGAAGTATGGATTTGTCACAACTATTTCTTTGGTTCATGACATTATTATTCCAACTGGTATTTTTGTTTATCTTGGAAAAGAAGTTAACTCTCTTTTTGTTGTGGCTCTGCTTTCTATCTTGGGTATTTCTGTGCACGACAAGATTGTTGTTTTTGACAGAGTTCGTGAAAATCTCCGCCTACGTCTCTATAAAGACTTTTCAGAAACTGTCGGTAAAAGTTTGGAACAAACATTTGCTCGTTCAATTAACACTTCCCTTACGATCTTGGCAGTACTTTTCGCTCTGTTCTATTTTGGACCAGAAACGACTCGCGACTTCTCACTTCTTTTGTTCATCGGAGTTGCTATCGGTACATACTCATCAATTTTCTTCGGCGCACCTCTTTTGGTCTGGTTTGAGAAGCTACAACTAGGGAAGGGGAATAAGTAGATTAACCTTCTAAAGTTTCAACAAAAAATCCCCGCGTGTGCGGGTTTTTTTGTTGAAACTTCTTTTGTTTAAGTACTTCGCGTAACTTGGTTTTTTTGGTACCAAAACTGCCTTATTTTAAGCCAAATTTTCCCAAAAACCAGCCAAACTAAAGCCTAAAAACTAGTACCTAAACCCAGCTTGACTTCCATTTTAGCCTTGTATACAATGCCTTTCAGCGTCTTAGAAGGACGCTCGTGTTTTTGTTCGTTGTAAATTGAATAGAGAGAATCCACTAAAAATTGCAAAAAGGCGCAAAAGTATTTTTTCTTTTGTTCCGTCTAAAGTTTCCGACATTAAAATATAGGATCGTCGGAGATTTCTTAAAATAGAGTTTGATCCTAGCTCAGGATGAACGCTGGCGGCGTGGATAAGGCATGCAAGTCAAACGGGTGCATCACATTGAGTACGAGTTAAATTTAAAATTTCTAATTTAAAATTTAAAAATAATGTCAAAATGTTTTAATTTTAAAATTAATCCATTAAAAATTATTTAAAAATTAAGAATTTGAAATTAAAAATTTACATCGCGCCTAGTGTGATGCACCAGTGGCAGACGAGGTAGTAACACGTAGGAACGAACCTAGAAGTCAGGAATAATCCATCGAAAGATGGACTAATACTTGATAGTCCCGTAAGGGTAAAGATTTATCGCTTCTAGATCGGCCTGCGAAGTATCAGCT
>JBAZUR010000004.1:1559-11560 GCA_041661305.1 Candidatus Paceibacterota bacterium | reverse complement strand
AACTCAGGCCTTGTTACCCTTACGACAAAACCGTCGGCAGAAATTCCGGGACATCTATTTTTTGTCAACCCAAATACAAAATCGGTAACAAAAATATTAGGGAATATAAAAGGCCTCACGACATTAACAAGCCCCAACGGGCAACTTGTCCTCTATTCTGAGTCCCAGAGCGGATCCCCAAGTCTGTTTGTTTTCGATTCGGTCAATAAGCAAACAAAGTCTTTGTCTCTACAGACACTCCCCGAGAAATGCGTGTGGTCCAAAACAACCAAAACCCTAATATATTGTGCTGTGCCACAATCTTTGTTGGGTAGAAGTCTCCCGGATCAGTGGTATCAGGGTGTTGTTTCTTTTACCGACGACCTATGGTCAATTGATACCACAACAACAATAACAAAAAAGATTATGGGCCCAGACAGTCTAGGGATTTCAGGGCTCGACATGACAAACCTTTCTCTTTCTACAAATGATTCGTTCTTGTTGTTTATTAATAAGGTTTCGGGAACACCATGGATGTATCGACTCGCCGAGGCAGCACCGGCCCAGCCTACAGCCCTCCCCAACACCGCAGTCAAGGCGGCAGTTGTGCCCTCCTCAATAACCCCTGATATGCAAAAAATCAGGTAAACAAAAAGACCGCCCAGGCGGTCTTTTTGTTTACCTCTTTGTTTCAGCTTTTCTTTTCACATACAGCTCGTGCGCTATAGAGAAAATATTGCTTGTTGCCCAATAGAGAGCAACTGCTGCTGAAATTGAATATGACACCCCGAAGACAACCAAGGGCAGCATGTATTTCATTTGCGTACTGAAACTCCTTGCAAAATCATCTTTAAATGAAGATTTCGCCCCCTCAGGAAGTGCTGCGGGAGGAGGAACAGATAGTTTGATCTGGAAAAACTGTGCGATGGCGGCCACGGCAGCAAAGATAATACTCTTTTTCGAAAGATCTACCCACAAAAACATATTGTCTATTGAGGAAGGCAGGTGTACAAATGAGTAAAGGAGGTCACCATTAAGTGCGTGGAGCCCTTTTGAAAAAACGAAATAAAGGGCAAAAAGGACCGGCAACTGGACAAGAACCACAATACACCCAGAAAACGGGTTAACCCCATGCTCTTTATAAAGTTCCATTGTTTTGCGAGCTTGCTCTTGTTTGTCCTCTTTGTACTTTTCCTTAATACCCTCTAGGTGCGGCGCTATCGCACGCATTTTAGACTGAGAAACCACCGACTTATGAGAAAAAGGGAGCAAAACAACGCGCACAAAGAGGGTCAGCGCAATAATAGCAACGCCCACATTTGCCCCGGGAACAACCGATAAACTAAACACGAGAGCATTATAAAGCGGCTTGTAAAAAATTGTAGAAAAAATTCCTGAAGTCATTGCGCAATAGTAGCTTAAATATTGTGTTTTTACCAGAGCCTACAGCAGAGGGTCAATGTGCTCTTTTTGCCATGGGTGGCAGCGAAGAATCCTCCGTGAACCGAACGCAAGCCCTTTTATTACCCCATATTTTGTAACTGCCTGTTTTGTGTACTCGGAACAAGTCGGAAAAAAAACACACGTTGTGCCTTTCTTTATGGCAAAAAGGCCCGTATCGAGGGATAAAAATTTTTGATAAAAGGAGATTGCCATTATTACTGCTTTTCTCATACCGTCTCTACTACAACAGACTATTTTTTATAAACACGTTTTTTATCTCCTTTTCTAGTTCAACAAAGGAGGTTTTTGCGGCCTCTATTTTAGGATAAAAAACGACAAGGGCGGCAGTTTTTATTTCCTTCAAGAGAGGCCCCACTGCTGAGTAAAACCTTCTTCGAATTAGGTTCCGAGAGACTGCTGTTCGAGCCGTCTTTTTGGATACTACCACCGAAAACTTGGTGCTTTTTCCTGTGGGGTAAAGAATCCCCGAGAAAAGCAAAGAGACAAACCTGACCCCTTTGCTTCTGGGGGTTGGAAATTCGGCTTTAGAGACACGGTTTTTTCGAGCAAGCATAAAAGAGAGTGCCCAAAGGGCATGGCTCTAGACCGTGCTAAGACGTTTTCGCCCTTTTTGGCGGCGTTTTTTAAGAATGTTTTTCCCGTTTTTTGAGGACGATCGGACAAGAAAACCGTGTGTTTTTGCCCTTTTTTTCTTCTTAGGCTGATACGTTTGAGACATAATGAGACACTATACACTATTCTATAAAAAAATCTAGTGGCTTTTCTTTGAGAACTATATAGAATAGTGGTACCAATTAGCTAAAACAATAACAAAATGATTTGGTATACACAGCTTATCCACAGCCTATTAACCAAACACTCCACAAACCAACTTTCGTATTTTCTTTTGAGAGTAATATAATAACGACATGCAAAACCCCGTTTCTACTATTGAAAATTCACAACTCTGGGAGAAGACACTTTTTGAGCTTGAGGCAGATCTTTCGCGGGCAAATTTTAGTACATGGTTCAAAAACACAACAATAATAAAACAAGATGACGGAATTGTGGTTGTTGGTGTTCCAAATGAATTTGTTAAAGACTGGCTACAAAATAAATTCCACAAAATGATCCTGCGCTCTTTGCGAAACCTTTCCGAAAATATCCGCGGCATTGAATACTCTGTTTGTAAAATTGAAGATAAAAAAACAGACAAAAAAGCACTTCTTCCCCAAGCAGAACAACAAACAGGGGAGCTCCCACTTGCAAATCTTTACATTAACCGCGAAGACGGTTTAAACCAACGCTACACCTTTTCGAATTTCATTATTGGCTCTTTTAATGAGCTCGCATACACCGCGTCACAGGCAATTTTAAAAAAGGTCGGCACAAATGTTTATAACCCCCTCTTTATTTATGGAAGTACCGGTCTGGGAAAGACTCACCTTATTCAAGCGATTGGAAATGAGGTCAAAAAAAACCACCCGACAAAGCGTGTTTTTTATACAACTTCTGAAAAGTTTTCTGTCGACTATATAAACTCTGTCGGGCAAGGATCAAAAGCAATGGTCATATTCAAAAACAAATACCGCAACTACGACCTCCTCATTATGGACGACATCCAGTTCCTTTCAAACAAAGAAAAGACCCAAGAGGAGCTGTTTCATATATTTAACGAGCTTTACCACAACAACAAACAAATTGTTTTTTCATCCGATAAGCACCCAAACTACATCCCTGCGCTTGAGTCTCGCTTGAAGTCTCGTTTTAGTGCAGGAATGATTGTTGATGTGCAAGAGCCGGAATATGAGTCTCGCCTCGCCATTCTGCGCGCTAAAGCAGCTTCCCAAAACTTTTTTCCTCCTGAGGAAATTATCGACTACCTCGCCTCCTCAGTGCAGGGCAATATTCGAGAGCTTGAGGGTTTATTGAACGGCATTATCTGCCAATCTCAACTCAAAAACAGGAATCTAACCCTTAATGAGATTAAGCCGTTTATTAAGAACACCTCAAAGCCGAAGAAAATCCTGTCTGTAAAAGAGATAGTCAAAGTTGTTTGTGATTTTTATAGTATTGAAGAGAGCTTTGTTTATGAAAAAACAAGAAGGAAAGAGGTGGTGAAGCCTCGCCAGATTGCAATGTTTATTCTCCGGGAGGACTTTAATATTTCTTACCCCACAATCGGGCAAAAGATGGGGGGAAGAGACCACACTACAGTGATGCACTCTTGTGAAAAAGTAAAAGTGGATATGAAGAACGACCTCTCGTTAATGCAGGAGGTCGACCAAATAAGGGCAATGTTTTAACCTGTGCGTTTCTTGTGTATAAGCTATTTATTATATGTTTAAAACCCAAACAAAAAAAATTTTAAAAATATTGAATTCTTCTGTCCTTGCTCTTTGTCCTTTTTTATACACACCTAATCCTTATTCTTTATTCTCTAAAACGCTGGTGATAAAGCGTTGTTGTTGGTTTTCCACATATCAACAGGTATAGTAATAATAATAAGTATATATAAGATAATAATACACAGTATATGAACTTCACCTGTAACAGAGAGCTTCTTCAAAAATGCGTTGTAAACGCGGAAAGAGTAACCGGAAAAAACCTTTCTCTGCCAATCCTTAGCTCTGTTTTTTTGGCAACAAGCAACAAATCCTTGATCATAAGGGCAACAAACCTCGAAGTTGGCGTTGAGCTTCAAATACCGGCAGATATTAAAACAGAAGGAAACATTGCTATTCCCGGTGCCCTCCTCTCTAGTATTCTTAACAACATACCAGACGAAGAAAATATCACCGTAATAGCGAATAATGGTGTTTGCAAAATAATAACCAAGTCAAAAAACATAACAATAAAAGGTTTTGTCCCAGACGACTTTCCAACAATCCCAAACATTACAGACGAGGAAAGTTTTACTCTTTCAACCAGCAAGTTTTTACAGGGGGTCAAATCAGTTTTAATGAGCGCGGCAGTTTCTGATGTAAAGCCAGAAATATCGAGTGTTTACATATATAAAGACACCAAGGCTATCGTTTTTGTAGCGACGGACTCTTTCCGTTTGGCCGAAAAAAGAATTGAATATAACAACGACAAAGTCTTTACCGGGCTGATTGTTCCCATTAAAAACATCATAGAGCTTGTAAAAATCTTTGAGAACACAAACGAAGAACTATTTTTTAAAATTACAAAGACACAAATTTCTTGCGTGGGGAAAAATATTTATGCTACCTCTCGGGCAATACAAGGAATATACCCGGACTATCAGCAAATAATTCCCAAAAAACACACAACCGAGATAGTGGTCCTTAAGCAAGATTTGTTAAATGCTATTAAACTATCAACACTTTTTTCCGACAAGTTCAACAAAATACAAATAAATATTGATCCGACAAATAAAAAATGTATTGTTTCAACAAAAAACTCTGATATTGGAGAAACAGAAACAAGTCTTTCGGCAACAATTTCTGGAGACCCAATAGAAACGCTTTTAAACGGCAAACACCTTTTTGATTGCTTGGGGGGAATAGAGAGAGACAGCCTTGTCCTAGAGTTCAATGAATCTAACAAGCCTGTCGTTATCAAAGGTCTTGGGGACCCGTCTTACACCTATTTAACAATGCCGCTCACAAAATAATGCTACCCATCCACCAACTACTCGCCCGTTTCAAAGGTCTTACCAACACAGATAAAACAAAAAAGGAAAAAATTGTTTCTCTTTTGCTCAAAAAAAACATCGTTGTTTCTCCTAAACAAATATTTTTTTCCAACAAAACAATTATTATAAAAACAAACGCGATAATCAAAACCGAAATTCTTTTGAGAAAAGAAGAAATACTCAACGAAATAAGGGGGTGTCTTGACGAAAGCGAATATTTGGAAATTCAGTAATTATTCAACAAGAAGCTGTGATGTATAAACAGCCTTGTTTGAAACCGTGTCATAAGCAACAAAAGTAAGAGTGTTTGTTGTCGAGAGATAAGAAATATCAGAAGGGGTAAAAACAAAAGAGAAAGGAATCTGTGTTTTTTTATCAACAAACTGTCCGTTTAAATAAAATTCAACACGAGACAGTGGGTATTTACCGGTGCTTGTTACCAAAAGAGATAAAGGAGTGTCTGTTTTATGGATTTGAGCAAGGTCTGCCCCCGATACAGAAAGGACAGGAAGTGTGTCTGGTGTGTGTGTGGTGTCATAAGTAGTCGGAATGCCACTACGGTCTCCTTCCTTGATGTTTTGGGTGGCAACCCAAGCACGTACCGGCTCTTCCCAAAGATGAAACTGGGGGTCGTTTTGGGGCGTTAAGGGACGGAGACCACGAGGGTCGTTTTTGTTTAACCAATAAAGAATAGAGTGTACGTCAGGAACAACAACAATTTTTCTTGTTTCTGTCGGGGTGTTGGGTGTGGCCAGCTGCCCGGAAGTTGTGTCAACAACATATTTTTCTCCTCCTTGCCATACTCCGGCAAGCGGTGCAGGAAGAGCACTCAGATCTTCTGGTTGGGGGGCAATAAAACGCTCTTGAGGGGTAAGTTTGATAGCCTCCTCCATAAAAGAATGCCAAACAGGAGTAATAATAAACCCGGCAATATTTTTGTGCATTGGGGTATTGTCGTTGTTTCCCGCCCACATACCAACAGCGATATTTGGTGTATATCCCAATGTCCACACATCACGATAGTCGTTTGTAGTACCTGTTTTGACCGCAACGTCATTGTTGGGGAAATAAAGGGCGGAGTTAGCACCAAACTCTGGTGTTCGGGCCTCATTGTCGGACAAAACATTTGTGATTTTTCGAGCAACCTCACTCGGGATTGCCTCGGAGCTTGTTTGTTTAAATTCCTCGACCACATTACCGTTTTTGTCTTCTACTCGCAGAATGGGGGTGGTTGGGTTGCGGACACCATCGTTTGCAAAAACACCATAACCTCCGGTGAGTTCCAAAAGTGACACCTCTCCTCCACCCAAAACTAAAGTTAACCCATATTGAGAGGCAGAACCCAAACTTGTAATGCCCATCTTTTTAGCTGTCTCAAGAGAGTCAGGGACACCGGCGAGGTAAAGAGTTTTTACGGAAGGGATGTTGAGTGACATTGCTATGGCACTGCGCATAGAAACAGGCCCACGATATTTTCCATCATAATTTTCCGGCATGTAGCAGTCTTCGGGCTTAATGTTTCCATATAAGGGAATACCGCGCGAGCTGCAGTTGGTGCTGAAATTTGTTCGCAGGTCAAATAGCACCGTCTCCGGGGTGTAGCCCTTCATAAACGCGGTTGCGTAAACAAATGGTTTGAACGTTGATCCCGGTTGGCGGTTTGGAGAAATAGTAACATTGAAGTTTCCCTGTTTTTGCATGTTGAAATAGTCTCTTGACCCCACCATTGCGAGAACCTGCCCGTTTTTTGGGCTTATCGCAATAAGGCCCATATTTTTTGCAGCATAGTTTTTTTCTACATCAGGGCCATATTGTGCGATTACCTCCTCCGCCTTTTGTTGGAGCGTATAATCAAGTGTCGTGGTTACTTTATAACCATTTTCTTCAACCGCTTGTTCACCGTACTTATCTGCGAGATATTCTTTAATCCACTCAACAAAATGAGGAGCCTTAATGCCGACCGTTTCTTTTGGCAAAAAAGATACCCGTTCTTTAAATGTTTGTGAGTATGTATTTGAATCAATAAAACCCAACTCAAACATTCTCTTTAATACAAAATTTTTACGTTCATCGAGCTTGTCTCGGTGGTTGCCGTATGGTGAGTAGTAAGTAGGGGCATTTGGGATAGAAGCAACATATGCAGCCTCTGCGAGGGTAAGGTCTTTGGCCTCTTTGCCAAAAAATACACGGCTTGCTTGACCAACCCCATATATATTTCCACCGTAAGGAATTTCGTTTAGGTACAAGCCAAGAATTTCGTCTTTAGTAAACGCGCGCTCGAGACGGAAGGAGAGAACAACCTCCTTAATTTTTCGAGTAATGAGTTTCTCATCTGTTAGAAGGGTTTTTTTAACAACCTGCTGAGTGATTGTAGAACCACCTTGTCGGAAACCACCGCCAACAATATTGGCTAGGACAGCGCGAAGAATTGATTTTGGGTCTATGCCGTAATGACTGTAAAAGTTAGCATCTTCAATTGCTATCGTCGCATTGCGAAGACTGGGAGGTATTTGGTCAAAGGGGACGACGGTGCGTTGGACATCCTGGTGTACATCGTAAAGAAGAATCTTCCCTGTTCTGTCGTAAATTTTTGTGGACTCAACAATCTTTCGGTCTTTAAAAGAGTTAAAATCGGGGAGCGGAATAAAGGAGGCCCAAAGGATAAGGATCCCCGTAAAAATGAATAAAACACTAACCAAAAAGAGAAATATAGTTTTGGGGTGAAGAGCAAACCTGCGAGCCAGTTTTTTATATAAAGATAGTGGTTGTGCCATAAACTTAGATAATTATACAACAATTGAGAGCGCGATTGTACCATAAACCTATTCAATGGGCTAGCAGGGCAATTTGTGATAAAATGCACTGGTATGGATCTTGAAGAGAAAATAAATGATTTGCTCAGTCGTGGGGTGGCCACCCTTGTTGACCCAAACGGCAAACTCAAAGAAAAACTTCTTAAAAAAACCAAAGGCGAGGATGTTGGGGAGATTATTATCAAGTTTGGTGTTGATCCCACCCGCCCAGACCTTCACTTAGGACACGCTGTGGTCCTCCAGAAGCTACGCAAGTTCCAAGAGATTGGGTGCAAGGTGGTATTTTTAGTAGGTGATTTTACCGCATCTATTGGGGACCCGACAGGCAAAAGTAAGGTTCGACCAGAAATTGAGCAAAAGGAGGTAGAGGAAAATATGGAGACTTATATGAATCAAGTGGGCAAAATTCTGCTCACTGACCCCAATGTGTTTTCGTGGATACGAAACTCTGACTGGTTTTATACAATAACCGACCTCGCTGGAGAGGGAACCTTTATAACAAAAGCAACTACATATGAAAATTCTCGTATGCAGAAAACGCACCTTGGTAAGACAAAAATACAAGGGATTACCCTGCAGGGGCTCATTTGGACGCTAAAACACATTACCTATTCACAACTGATCGAGCGCGACATGTTTCAAGACCGTATAAAAGAGGGGCGGCCGCTCTATATGCATGAGATGCTTTACCCCGTTCTCCAAGGGGTTGATTCATTTGCTCTCTACAATATCTATGGGGACTGCAGCCTCGAAATTGGGGGGACAGACCAGACATTCAACATGCTCATGGGTAGGGAGGTAATGAAGGCAAACAAACAACCAGAGCAGGCGGTGATGAGCCTAGAAATTTTAGTTGGAACAGATGGGAAGGAAAAAATGAGCAAGAGCCTTGATAACTACATTGGAATTACCGAGGAACCAAATAATATTTTTGGGAAAATAATGTCTATCCCTGATAGCTCAATTTTGAACTATTACAAGCTTTGTACGTCGGCCGATATGTTGAGGCTAAAGGACCTCGAGAACAAACTTAAAAGTTTTGACACAAACCCGCGAGATATAAAACTCGATCTCGCCGAAGAAGTAGTTGCTATTTACCACGGCGCAAAAGCAGCGACAAGCGCGCGCGAAGCCTTCGTCTCAACTTTTCAAAAAAAAGAAATCCCTGATGATGTTGAGGAAATAAAAATGAAAGCGGGAGAACTTTTTTCAGACCTACTTCTACGCGCGAAAATAGTAGCATCAAAAAGTGAGTGGAGGCGCCTTGTTGATGAGGGCGCAGTAAAAAAACTGGAAGAAGGGGGAGGAGAGGAAAAAATTTCAAACGCAACTGAGGTTGCGGTGCCCGGCGTGTACAAAATAGGGAAGCGCAGGTTTATTAAAGTAAACTAACTAATAAAAAACCGGCACGTGCCGGTTTTTTATTAGCTAACTAAAACTATAGCTCTTCTTCGGCGCCGGGCTTGAGGTCAAGCTCCTCGTCGCCGTCAAGACCCAAGTTTATCCCGAGATCATCTTCTTCATCCAAAAAGAGTCCCTCCTCATCGAGTATTTCCGGGTCGATATCTACTATTGCTTCGTCGTCACTCATGTTTTATTTTTAAATTAGGTGTCTACGGTGGTTATCTTTTCTCTAGACCACATAGTTGTAGCAAAAAGCTTTTTTATCTGCAAGACCATTTACTCAGAACTGTGGATAAGTGCCACTCGCCCCCTTACTTTTGGAGTGCACGCATATTTGCTTGCTAGCAAATTGCTCTGCTCGCGCCGCTGCGCCTGCCTGCCGCCAGGCAGGCTGTGCAAGGCACTTCAAAATAAAGGGCCTCGCTCCGAGGTTGGGGATAACCTGTGGAATACGCCTCATTACTGGAAATAACCTTATTTTGCCGTGGTTTTCTGAGGGTGATGATATGCAAAATGGGTTATGCCAATTGCGATGGCGTCCATTTCGTCGTCTTGTTTAATATGCTCCGCCCCGGAAACAAGCTGCCTTACCATGGCCATTACTTGGTTTTTGGTGGCTTTTCCGTAGCTCGTGGTGGCCACCTTGATCTGAAGCGGGGTATATTCGTAAATTTCAAGGCCGGAGAGTCGAGCCTGGTAAAGAA
>JBAZUR010000004.1:0-1549 GCA_041661305.1 Candidatus Paceibacterota bacterium | reverse complement strand
GACCTCTGCCACTCGCATAGCAGTTTTCTGGTTTGTTTCGATAAATAAATTTTCAATAGCGAGCGCCTCCGGTGAAAACTCCTCTATCACGCGAGCGACCTCTTTTCCGATAAGTTCGAGCCTTTCAACAAAGGAAAGCGAGGCCTTTGTTTTGTAACACTCTGAAAAAATAATTTTTTCCTTAATCTTTGGCTGACGCTCTAAGATAGCGACACCAAGACGTTCATAACCGGGGTCAATCGCAATGATTCGCATTTTATAGGTTATTCTGCGTTTGTGTACACCTCCTGCACATCGTCGTGATCATCGAGCTCCTCAAGAAGAGCAGAAAGCGATGCCCCGTCTTCGTCTGAAAGAGCAACAGTCGTTTGTGGTTCAAAACCCTCTGCCGTTTTTGCAAACGCCCAAATTGCAGCACCTTGGCCAGCAAGCGCAAGCCCTCGTTTAGATAGTAAGTGTTTTATTTCAGCAACGGTGCGATTTTTGTTATCGGTAAGTCCTTCAATAATAATTGCGCAACCTCCGGGGCCGTATGCTTCATAGAGCACCGCCTCCATATTACCAGCATCTCCTCCTGCTCCTTTTTTTACCGCACGGTCAATAAGGTCGCTCGACATGTTGTCTTTGCGCGCACGTTCGATCACCGCACGAAGCCCCGCAGAGGCCATATTGCCCGCGGATTTTTTTGCCTCAAGCGCGATTAGCTTTGAATATTTACCCAAAATTTTACTCCTCTTCCCGTCGGTAATTGCCTTCTTGTTCTTTATTTGTGACCATTTATTGTGTCCGGACATAACATTTGTGTATTTATGGTGTCAGCATACCGAAAAAATCATCAAGAAACAACTTAACAAAAATACAAGACATCAGTATTATGCAAAAAGTTTTTTTGCTAAATTCTCAGGATACTCAAGCCCTAAATGCTCGTATGCGAGCGGGGTGGCAACTCGTCCTCGCGCTGTTCTTTCTAAAAGCCCGCGCTGAATGAGATATGGCTCGTTCACCTCTTCAATTGTTGCTGTTTCTTCGGACAGGGCCGCAGCAATAGTCCCCAAACCAACAGGGCCGCCATTGAACTTTGTAATTATTGTCTCAAGAATCTTTCGATCAAGCGCGGACAACCCAAAATGGTCAATTTCAAGTAGGGCAAGCGCTTCAGCAACAGAAGTGGTAGAAAGGTCGCTTTTGTTCACTTGTGCGTAGTCGCGGGCGCGCTTCAAAAGATAGTTTGCGGTACGCGGCGTTGCGCGACTTCTCTCTGCAATATGACGAGCGGCGTTGTCCAGAAGAGTAACACCAAGGATGCCGGCAGAGCGCTTAACAATTTTTTCGATTTCTTCATCGGTATAAAACTCAAGTCTAAAAGTTCCACCTGAAAATCGCGAACGAAGTGGGGCGGAAAGAAGAGCAATTCGTGTTGTGGCCGCGATCATGGTAAACGGAGGGAGATCAAGCTGTATTGTGCGCGCAGAGGGACCTTTGCCGATGATAATATCAAGAACCCCTGACTCCATTGCGGGGTAGAGGACCTCCTCGATTGTTTTATTAA
>JBAZUR010000003.1 GCA_041661305.1 Candidatus Paceibacterota bacterium | reverse complement strand
TACAAGTCAGAGTTAAGAGCCAAACTGCCACCTGTGCTTGTTACAGCAAAGGTAGGAACTGTTCTGTAGATTCTTAAGCCGTTAGTTGTAACGTCCGAAGAAGTTCCAGAGATTGATACTTGTGAGTCAACACCAGTAGCGTAGTTACCGTTGATGCCGTTGTTGTCACCATCATAAGTGACAGCCAAGAATGCACCTGGGGTACCTTCGTTGATGTTTTGAGCTGACAAGTCACCCTTAACCGTTAGAACTATAGACTCGCCTGCGGCAATACGTGGTGCAGGGCTAAGTACTGTAGAAGTAGCGTTGTCAGGGTTGGCGCCACCAAACTGGGCGGTACCGACTTGTGTCGAACCATTCCAGATTGATACTTGTGTGTTCACAAGGTCAGCCGGTGAGTTTGAAGCAGTGTTTCCAAGCTGGAAAGCAATTTGTTTCAAATCTACGGCTTCTGAACCACCTGCGGTAAAGCGGAAACTGCCAAGCGTTACGCCTGTTGTTCCAGCCTGTGCCACTTTGTAAAGCAAAGATGAATCAGACGTAACTGTGTAAGAGCCTGAAGTAGCAACTGTCATTGCTTGACCGGCTGCTGCTGTCATTGTCTCTGCCACTGTCTGGCCTGATGGGAATCCTGTTGCACCAGTAAAGGTTGACGCGTTGTCGGTCAATCCCCATGTGATACTACCGGTTGTTACTGCGGCGGAAACATTACACTTCATCGAAAGAATCTTCTGAGTACCCTTGGTAATCATGAGACCTCCTCCATTGAAGGTGAAGTTATTATCGCCTGCTGCAACTGTCACGCTGCTGTCGCTTGTGACGTTTGTAGTTCCGTCATAAAGATTACAGCTTGAAAGTTGGGCTGCCGTAACTGTTGACAAGGCGAGAAGCGCCTTGAAAGTCGTCATTTTAACATCTTCGCCAGACTGACCTGCATCGAGATTGTATCGAGCAAATTCAAATCCTTGCGCTCCCGCAATGACAGTACGTGCTGTAGGCTGAGTCGAAACACTTATTGCAAGTGCCGGGGCCTTAGCAGTCATAATGTTCATCGCTACGAGAGCTGACGGAAGAGTAATTGTTGTACCTGTTGTCTGACCGGTAACGTTCGACCAATCCGTTGAAGGAGTGGTTGATGCGGTAAAGGTCATGCCGTTTGCTGTTGCTGAAGCAACCTTACCTTTAAGCGTGTACACAGCTTTTCCAACTGGGTAAACGATTGTGTCGGTAAAGGTAACTTTCTGGTTTGTACCAGCTTCTGCAACTGCATCCTGTGGTCCTGCAACTAACGTACCGTTCGCATTGTAAAGCGAAACGCTGGTTAGAAGAGTCTGTGTGCCTGCTGAATTTGTGAAGTGGAAGACATGTGACTGTACTGATACAGCCTCACCTTTCATATCAGTTTCATAAGCACCAAGAACCTGACCGGAAACATTGATTCCAATGTTCTGGGCGGCTACCGTGTTTGACTTGGAGATTGCGTTTACGGTACCAGCTCTTATCGTTGTGATTACACCGTTAAAAGATGGTGATGCCGTGGTGATTGTACCGCCGGCAATGATTCCGTATCCGTAAGTCTCACCTGTAACATAAACGTCGGTATTCTTCTGGATATCAAAGTCGACTGTGCGAGCTGATGAACCAGAACCAACGATGTCACCCTGAATCCAGATATCCTTTCCAAGACCTTTTGCAATAACGATGCCTGAACCGAAGTTGGCATTGTAGTACTTGCCGTCTGAAGAAACTGTTGTGTCATAAAGTGTGCCATCAACAGCAATCTTGACATTGGCAAGGTCTGAGGAAGCGGCTGAACCAGCCTGGTAGAAACGAACTCCTCTTAGACGAACGTCTTCGGCTGAACCAGCCTCAATACGAATCGCGCTAAACTTGTAGTTTGTTGTACCAATATCCTTGTCCTGTGCTGAAGGGTTGTAAGAAGATGCAACACCGTTCGCTGTTCCAATTGCAAGTGATGCGTTAACAGTGTGCATTGCACCTGTTATAGGCATTGAACCTGAAACTGTCGCGCTGGTGCTCAAACCAACAACGTTCAACGCAACAACCTGTCCGGCGTAGGCCGTGAGAGCTGCTGCCGAGTTGCCCGCGATTGTCATCGTTCTTGATGTGTTTGCTCTAATAACAAACGCATCGCCAACTGATGCCTGATGATTTGAATTCAACGTCTTGGCAATACCGATTTGTGTGCCGTCTTCGTCAAGAAGAACTACTCCTGCGAAAACTGCATCGTTTGCCAAACCTGCGCGCTCAACTGTTACGGAGTTAACCGTAACATCTGATGCACCGGCGGTAAGAGTTACTTTTGTGAAAGCAACGCGTGATGCGCTCTGTACCAAAAGACTGTTACCTGGCTGTGTTGCTCCTGATACAGAAACTGAACCAGCTACTCCCGGAGTAGTAGGTGTTGTTGTTACTGAAGCGTCACACTTCTGACCTG
Source organism: Candidatus Paceibacterota bacterium (assembly GCA_041661305.1). Classification (NCBI taxonomy): domain Bacteria; kingdom Bacillati; phylum Minisyncoccota; species Minisyncoccota bacterium. The sequence goes on along the minus strand of JBAZUR010000003.1, from coordinate 74,977 downwards.
TCACTGGGCTGTAACCTGCTGTTGAGGTACAACCTGCGACTGTTGAAGTAGTGCCACCTGTTGTCGTCATTCCATTCGCAAATGCGCGAGATGAAGCGCCGAAGTAACCTGTACCAGCTGAAAGACCAACTGGTGCAAGAACAGAGGAAGCGTGCTTGTTCTGCCATTTGATGACAGCTGCTTTGGTCAAAGAACCAAAGTAGGAAGTTTCGTTTCCTGGTGCACCTGCGCCTGTTGTTGCGATTTGTGTCGCAGCGTCAGAGTTGAGAAGCTTTTGAAGATTCATCACATCTGAGCTTGTCATTCCTTGCTTTAAGTTCGTAGCAAAATTGTATGTTGCTGCCGAAGCTGTCAAGGCCATAGTCATTCCTGCAACAAGAGCGGCCAAGATGACCACACCTGTGAGGAGAACTGCAAACTTTGTATTAATAACTTTACTCATAAAATCTAATTTTAATGTATCCCCGATCTACAGACTTTCGTCTAAGTTTCGAAGCTACGGGTGCACGATTAATCAGATTCGACATAATCCAATTTTTTAATTCGTGCGATTATTTTCCCAATCCTTCCGATACGCCTGAATTAATTATTGTGGCGACACGGCAGGCTAGCTGACATTTTTTATTCCGTTCAACAATTTTAAAAAAGCATCACTTTTGTGCTTCTGAAATTTAACTTTGTAAGTCCGCTATTCAATTGACAATGAACGCATTTAAACAACTTTCAGTCGACCAATTTAGAAATCGGCCAACCATAAATGAAAGTATAGTACATATGAAGCAAAAAAGGCTTGAAACATATGTGGATAACTCAAAACAAGGCCTTTTCAGCCATGTTTTTCTCAAGTTATCTTAGGTAGAATACTACTCGAAATGAGGGGTGGAGTCAACAACATGGTGTTCGTTTTACCTTTAAAAACGCGCATATCCGCCTGCTGGCGGATTGCTATGCTCACGCCGTCGCGCTGCGCAATGTTTTTAAAAATAAAACGTTAGTAAAAACTAAAATACGCTTCCACTAAATTCTAAAAAATACTAGAAGTTTTTATACAAAACTAAGCCAAGAAATATCGTGTCCAGCGCTTCTCCCCTGTCTTTTTGAGAACGTTCTCTGAGACAAGAGCTATTAGTTCACGTTGGATTGTTTTCTCGCTACAACCAGAAACCATCGTAGAGATGTCCTTTATTGTTGAATCTTTATTCTTTCGTATTATCCTAAGAATCAAATCTCGCCTGTCGCTTCTGTCCTTATTCTTATTGTCCGAAATGGCATGTCTTTTTACAGAGGCGTCAGGTTTTATTTTCTTATCAGACAAAAGGACATTGAATCTATCTTTTGTGTTGTCCTTTAGTGTGTCTTTTATAAAGGATGAGTTTTCTTGTGTATTTTTATTTTGATCTGATATATTTTCTCCCCCCAATAATTCCACTTCGCCGTCTTTTGAAAAAAAGAAACTCTTTTCTAGCTTAGTACTGTCGGTTGAGAAAACGAAGTCACGGTGGGACATTTTTTCACGAATTTTTTTGTACTCATCTAGGAGTAGCGTCGCGTTCATTTGAGAAATAAAACCATTGGACAAAGAGACACGGAGGAGAGCTTCTACCTCCTTCATTAGGTACTCCATTTCAAGGACAACTTCATGTCTTAAAGACAATGGGAGGGTTGGCAGTTCGTGACTTAAAGACAAAGTTTCAAGGGCGTTTATCCGGATTTTATCCTTGATGTGTCCCTCATCAAATAATCCGGTAACCATATACAAAGCTTCTGTTAAACGCTCAACAGCGAAAGGTAGGGAGTAAGGATTGTTTGAGGTATTCACAGTGTTGTTATTGGACATATTACTGTCGTGTCTTTGATTATTTTAATGATGACCTTTATTGTCCGTTTCCTCGTTCGCGTGTCTTTTTGGACTACTTGTCTTTATTTAACCTATAAGACGTCCATTATACGCCCAGCTAGATTGTTAGCAAGATAGCCAGCTAGATTTGTTAGCTTAATTAGCGAACGCAGCTGCGTTAGGAAATACAGCTTCGTTAGCTTTACAAAAAAATACAAATACATTCGTTACTTTTAATACTTATTTTCTTTCCTAAAAAACTAATAGAGCTAACAGCTAAAAACTGTTTAAATATGTTATTATTTCGCCTAGTGAGGAGCATGCGAATGTGGCTAGCTCGATATCAATGAAACATGTAGGTAACAGCCACATTCACAATGTCCGAATGACGGCGAATCAAAAAGTTATTTACTTTTTATTTGAGGTAATTAAAAAGTTCTATGGCGAAAAAGAAAGAAAAAAAAGAAACCAAAAACAAAGGCGGTACTTCTGTTGATTTAAAACTCGATGGAATATTTTCATCTCTAAAGGAGGAAACAATGCACGCAATTGTTGCTATTGGTTTTTTTGTTTTAGCAATCTTTTTGATTATGGCGTGGCTTGGAAGTAGAGGCGTTATAAACGCCGGCCCAGCTGGTGAGCTAACGTATCGAGGACTAACATTTCTTTTTGGTTATGGTTTCTTTCTTCTACCACTACTCTTCTCTATTTTGGGTTTCACTTTTCTGCACTCAATCAAAACAAAGATGGGGACAATCTCAACTGTTGGATCACTTCTTTTCCTTTCGTCTGGACTTGGACTGATAGACACAATTTGGGCGAACAAAAGTGGTGGGATTATCGGAGAAGCTGTTGCTTATCCGTTTTTAAAACTTTTCGATTTTTACGCTAGTTTAATTTTTCTTACTGCTATTTTTCTTATTTCGCTTTTGGTCATATTTGACGCTCGCCCACGTCTCGAGCATTTCTTCTTTTGGCGATACTTCTCAAAGAAAGAATCTGGTGAAATTGAAGATGAGGACGTAACTATTGTCTCAAATGAAGCCGTCGAGGAAACCAAAAAGGAGGAAGCTCCAAAAGAAGAAGAAAGTAAAGTGACAGAAAGTGTCGCAAAGATGCTTGGCCTTTCCAACAAAAAACAATCGCTAGACGAAGATAGTAGTCTTTTCATCGAACAAAAAAAACGAACTATTCGCGACATTGATGACACTTACTCTCCCCCACCACTTTCCATCTTTGAAAAAGATAAAGGTAAGCCAGGTGTCGGAGACATCAAAGCAAACGCCAACATCATCAAACGAACTCTACAAAACTTCGGCATCAACGTTGAAATGGATGAAATATCTATCGGGCCGACTGTCACACGATACGCATTAAAACCAGCTGAGGGTGTTAAGCTATCTCGAATCGTTGGTTTACAAAATGATCTTGCTTTGGCTCTTGCTGCCCACCCACTCCGCATCGAAGCTCCAATTCCTGGAAAGTCTCTTGTTGGTATTGAAATTCCAAACACAGTAAAAGCGACAGTTGGTATGGCTACCCTCTTCAGCGACGAAAAATATGAGGGAAATGATAAGCCTCTACTCTTGGCCTTAGGTCGTGGAGTTTCTGGTCAATCTCGATTCACCAACCTCGCAAAGATGCCACATATGCTTATTGCTGGTACAACCGGTTCTGGAAAATCGGTCACTATTCACACTTTCATCAACTCTCTCCTTTTCCGTAATTCACCAAACGACCTTAAGTTCATCATGATTGACCCTAAGCGCGTTGAATTGACCCTCTACAACAAAATCCCCCACCTCCTCACTCCGGTTATAACAGATGCTAAAAAAGCTATTTTGGCGCTTAAATGGGCGGCAAAAGAAATGGATAGAAGATACGACGTCTTAGAATCAGAATCTGTTCGCGACATAGATTCATATCACAAAAATATCGTCTTCCCTGCTTATAAAAAAGAACGAGAAAAAGGAAAAGCTGAGGAACGTGATTTCGCCGAACTTCCTGAAAAAATGCCTTACATCGTCATTGTCTTGGATGAACTTGCCGATATTATGACAACCTACCCACGCGAGCTTGAAGCCGGTATCGTTCGTTTGGCACAAATGAGTCGTGCTGTTGGTATCCATTTAATCCTTTCGACACAGCGCCCTTCGGTCAACGTTATAACCGGTCTTATCAAAGCAAACATCCCCGCTCGTGTGGCACTACAGGTGTCTTCACAAATAGACTCTCGCACAATCCTTGATACTGTTGGGGCAGAAAAGTTACTCGGTGCTGGCGATATGCTCTTCCTCTCGGGAGAAATGTCCAAGCCGGAACGTATGCAATCGGCCTTCATCTCTGAAACTGAAGTTAAAAAAGTCGTCAAATATCTCTCCGACCAATACCGAGACAGCGTACCGTCGGAAATCGAACTCTCAACTGGTGCCCCAACAGCTAGTCCAACAATATTTGATATGTCCCTTGAGTCATCAAACGATTTAGAAGACGATGATGATATGTACGAGGAAGCCCGACAATGTGTTATTGAGGCAGGAAAAGCCTCAACTTCATACCTACAAAGGAAACTAAAGGTTGGTTATGCTCGCGCAGCGCGACTTATGGATATGTTAGAAGAACGTGGTGTCGTCAGTGCTGGTGATGGAGCCAAACCAAGAGAAGTTCTTGAAAAAAGCGCACAAACTATCGCAACTGCAGGGTTAACTGGAGCTTCATTATCAAACAACGAAGAAGATGACTCTTTCTAGCCAGACAAAGCAAACAATAATCGGAAGTAGTCTTGTTGGTTTATTGTTGCTCGCCTCGCTCTTCTACGCATATATTCAAAGCCGAAACCTTATTTACGGGCCTTCTATAACAGTCCTCTCCCCTATAAACGGCTCTGGGCTAGATAACCCTTTGGTAACAATTAAGGGTGTTACAAAAAATGTCGCAACCCTAACATTAAACGATCGGCAGATTTTCCCTGACGAAAGCGGGAACTTCCTAGAAACATTGGTGCTCCCCTCTGGCTATACTATAATAAGCATCAAAGCGGCCGATAAATTTGGTAAAAAAACAGAACAAACGCTTTCATTAACAGTAAACGATAAAAAACAATAATATGGCGATGGCAAAAAAACAAAAACTAGAAGGAGCTTCCAAAACAGAGCTTGGAACATCTCAGATTGAGTCAACAATCCGCGATATTCAAACAAAATACGGAGAGGGCGCCATAATGAAACTTGGCGAAAAACCAAAAGTTAATATCGGATCAATTTCAACTGGTTCTCTCGGTTTAGATTACGCGCTTGGCGTTGGTGGTCTTCCCCAAGGGCGTATTATTGAAATTTTTGGACCGGAGTCTTCTGGAAAAACAACATTGACCCTCCATGTTATCGCGCAGGCTCAAAAAAAGGGTGGGGTTTGTGCTTTTATCGACGCAGAACACGCACTTGATCCGGAGTACGCCAAAAAATTAGGAGTTAATATCGGCGAGCTACTTGTCTCTCAGCCTGACACAGGAGAACAAGCACTTGAAATCACAGAGAGTTTGGTTCGTTCTGGAAAAGTTGATGTCGTTGTCATCGACTCTGTCGCAGCTTTAACACCAAAAGATGAAATTGAGGGAGAAATGGGAGCTCATCACGTTGGTAAACAAGCTAGACTCATGTCGCAAGCCTTGCGAAAACTTACTGCGATAACAGCTAAATCAAAAACTATTGTCATTTTCATCAACCAAATCCGCATGCAAATTGGTGTTATGTTTGGAAATCCAGAAACAACACCAGGCGGAAAAGCACTTAAGTTTTACACATCGGTGCGTATTGATATAAGAAGAATCGCTTCAATTAAAAAAGGAGAGGACGTTGTTGGTGCGCGCACTAGAGTTAAGGTTGTTAAAAATAAGGTTGCGGCTCCTTTCAAAATGACAGAGTTCGACATTATCTACAACGAAGGCATCTCACGAGAAGGTGAAATAATCGCTTTGGGTGAAAAATTTGGCCTAATGACGAAAAGTGGAACCTCTTATTCATACGGAGAAGTGAAACTTGGCCGTGGATATGACGCCACAAGAACATTCCTTAAGGAAAATCCAAAGATTGCAAACGAGATAGTTAAACAAATCGAAAAAAAGTTTTTAGAGTCGTAATAATCTTTCTTTTTGGCCTTTGTTTTTAAAAACGCGCATATCCGCCTGCTGGCGGATTGCTATACTCGCCTCGCCAGGCTCCGTAATGTTTTAAAAAATAAAAGCCGGAGATATCAAAATGCAAAATTCCTTAATTCTGCATTCCATAATTATCCTAAACGTTGACATAACGGCTTTTTTTCTTACAATAGCCCGATATGCTTGAATACAACGAAATTAAACCAGGGAAATATATTGTTTGGCAAGATGAACCGTATGAGGTCCTAGAGTCGCACGTGGCTAGAACACAACAGCGCAAGCCACAAAATCAAACTAAGCTCCGAAACCTAATTTCAGGACGATTAGTCCCCGCAACTTTCCACGCTACGGACAAGGTTTCGGAAGCAGACATTTCTAAGCGTCTTATTAAATTTATTTATGGTGGTAAGGGGCAACTATGTTTTTCTGAAATAAAAAACCCAAGCGAGCGATTCTTTTTAGATGAAGCAATCGTTGGTGACCAGGTTAAATTTTTAAAGGCGAACGTAGAAGTTGACGCTTTAATCTTCACAGACGATGACGACGAAGAGAAAATTATTGGATTAAAGCTACCAATAAAAATGGATTTCGTTGTTAAAGAAGCTCCACCATCCATAAAGGGCGACACCGCATCTGGTGGAGGTAAGGCGGTTGTTCTTGAGACAGGCGCAACAGTCACAGCTCCCCTTTTTATTAACGTAGGAGACGTTATTCGTATCAATACTGATACTGGGTTGTATACAGAAAGAGTAGAGAAAAATTAAAAAAACAAACTAATTTAAAAAAACGGAAGGCAGTGCCTTCCGTTTTTGTTTTATGGGCGCGATTATCGATTTCTCGCATTTCGTCGCCAAGGAACCTTCCTTCTTCTGTCTTCGGCAAAGTTGCCTTTGTTTTGGTGAAAAGTTGTTCTGCCACCCCACCTTCTTTCAGTGAGCGCCCTCATTTCTTTTTCGAACTCGCGAAGCGCGAATACCTCAACGTTTGGGATATTGCGAATAATTTTCCCAATACTCAAAAGGTCACGGAGAAACTGCCCGCCAGTTGTTCCCAAAATAAGGATAGGGGCTGAAACCATATTGAAACGCTCCTCTAGCTCACGTATCTGAGGAAATGAAGCACCACAGACAACGAAAACCATCCTGTTCATATAAAGACCCCTTTTCTTGTTTTCCCAAAAAGATATTAGCGCATGTACAAAAAAACTGCCAGTATGGCAGTTTTTTTAGAATATGTTTTATTTTATTTAGCAACGAATGGAATGAGTCCCATAAATCTAGCACGCTTTATTGCAGTAGCGAGCTTTCTCTGGCTCTTTGAGCTAACACCAGAAAACTTCTTAGAAACCATACGTGCGTGTGGGTTTAAGAATTTCTTTAAAACATCGATGTCTTTGTAGTCGATGTGTTTGATGTTATTGGAAGCAAAGTAGCACTTTTTTTTATCTGTCATAATATTTTTTTAAATTTTGTTAAAACGGAATGTCGTTTGGATTAATGTCGCCTTCAGGATACTCAATTGATTCGTCAGCCCCTGTTTCAATTGGTGCTGTTGGTGCTTGGTCGTAGCCAGTATTGCCTGTGCCGGCACCTGCACTTCTTGGGCCAAACTGAACGCGATCGGCAATCACTTCAGTTCGGTATTTCTTCACACCATCACCAGCATCCCAGCTTCTTGTTTGCATTCGTCCTTCAACAAAAACACCTGATCCTTTTTTCAAATACTGAGCAACAGTTTCTGCTTGTCTTCCAAAGACAACAACATTATGAAAATCAACCGCTTCTTGTCTTGTTCCGTCTTGTCCTTTCCATGTTCTATTGGTTGCAACAGAAAAACTTGTTACTTTATTGCCCGTAGGTAAGGAACGTAACTCTGGGTCGCGGGTGAGATTTCCGTAAATAATTGCTTTGTTTACATACATACTCGCTTTTTAATTATTCCTTAACTAAGTCTTTAAGAGCTGACTCAAGCTCAACTTCTGAAACTTCAGCAACCACCTCTCCTTCTGCAGGAACTTTAGACTTGGTTGGTCTCGTTGATACTCGTTTCTGAGACATTGTGTCTTCGCGGGAAGTTTTTATTAAAAGAAAACGAATTACTTTTTTATTTTGATCTAACTTTTCCTTTAGGGCAGCTGTTTGGTCGCTAGTCATCTCAAACTTCAACCATCCGAAGTATCCCTTAGTGTAGGTGTGCCAAACGTTTGCAACGGACTTTCTCATAGGATAAGCAAGTTCAATCTGCTTTGGATATCCGTCACTAACCATAAGACCGCCTAATGAGGCGATAACATCTTTTAGATTCCCTGTTTCAACAGAAACATCCCCTTCGGAGAGTTCCGGAACGAGAAGGTATCCAACTTCATATATTGTTAGGTCTTTATCATCCATAAAATTAAGAATTTCCGTGCTTATAAAGCGTCTCTTCAAAAAACTGAGACTTAAAACACAGTTGCGTTATGTTAACAAAACAACCCCTAAAATGCAACTTACCCTCTTAAAACCACACCTTTGCGCTGTGTTCCCTACAAATTCAACCCAAAGACGCGAGAAGTGTTGCTAAGCGTGATTTCAGCCATCTTCTCAGGACTAACCCCTTTTAGTTCTGCCAACTTGGCCACTACATATTTTACAAAAATAGGTTCGTTACGTTTTCCACGATTTGGAACAGGGGTCACATAAGGACAATCTGTTTCAGCTAAAATCGACTCAAGCGGAATATACTTTATTACCTCGTCGTAATCTGAAGCAAAAGTAACTACACCGGTAAATGACATTGTGAAGCCGATGTCGAGAAACTTTTTCGCCACAGAAACATCCCCGGCAAAAAAATGTATGTTGCCCCTAAGTCGCGCGCGCGCCTCTTTGGAATACTCATTTAGAATTGTCAGCGTATCTTCGTACGCATTACGACAGTGAATCATTAGAGGCAAATCAAGAGAAAGTGCCAATTTTATTTGTGCTCGAAAAATATCACGCTGTCGCGCACGAGCTTCTTCATTCTTTTCCCAATAATAATCTAGTCCACATTCCCCTATTGCCACTACGGATTTGTCTTCTGCAAGTTTTGTATATAACTCCTCGTTAAAAACTTCTTTTTTGTTATCTTCGGGGTGTAGTCCAATTGAAGCAAAAAATCCTGGTTCGTTTTTTGTTATTTCAACTATCTGCTTTGATGATTCATAGTCTGTACCAACAATTATCGTACCAATTTCTTCTTTACGCATCCGCTCGATAACATCTGCGCGATCAGCGTCAAACTCTTTAGAATTTATATGTGAGTGGGCGTCAATTAATTTCATAAGGAATAGCTACTTCAGGATTCTAGCGAAAAGTGGTTTAGCTAATGGTTTTACAGAAAACGCTACTGGGGCGTCGCTTTTAATATCGCCGGTAATCGTCTCTTTAATAACAAGGCTTGTTTCCGGCATAACCGGAGCAATGAGATCGCCTACAACAAGTAATCCATAAAGGACATTCCAAATAACGTCTTCTGCTTTTTCCTTATCCTCTTTTATTAATTTAAATGGCTCATAGTCAGAAATATACCCATCCAATTCTTTAATTAAAGAAAAAACAATATCGAGAGCGTGGTGAATACGAAACTCCTCCATACATTCTGTATATTTAGGAATTATCTCCTGCTCAATTGCATAAGAAACTCCATACCCTTCCACCACTTCTCCACCAATAGGACTCTTGAATTTTTTAACCAACGGAACAGACTCTGGATTGTGCGGAACAACATTCCCTTCAAAATATTTTTCCGCCATCGCTACAGTACGCGAAAGCAGGTTTCCTAAACCATTTGCTAAATTCCCGTTGTAGCTATCGATAAATTTTTGTTTTGTGAAGTCACCGTCTTCAAATGGTGGTATTTCTTTTGCCATAAAAAAACGAAACGCCTCTTCTCCGTATTCATTTATATATTCTTCTGGATCAATAACATTACCAACTGACTTAGACATCTTCTTCCCTTCTGAAAGAATAAATCCGTGGACCAAGATTCTTTTAGGTAAAGGTACCCCAGCAGAAAGTAACATTGCTGGCCAAAAAACAGCGTGGAAACGCAAAATGTCTTTCCCTACAACATGCGCATCTGCTGGCCAAATAGACTCAAACTGCTTATCATCTCGTCCGTACCCAACCGCAGAAATATAGTTAGAGAGTGCATCACACCAAACATACATCATGTGAGAGGAGTCTCCCGGAACTGGTACGCCCCACGGAACACTGGCTTCGGGACGAGAAAAACTAATGTCTTCTAGTCCGTCTTTTATAAAAGAAAGTGCCTCGTTTTTTCTAGACTCAGGTAAAACAGTTAATTCCCCGGAGGAAATTTTTTCTTCGAGAATTTTAGCGTACTTTGATAGACGAAAAAAATAATTTTCTTCCTCAACAACCTCTGGGGCTTTTCCATGTAAAGAACAGAGCCCATTAACTAATTCTTTTTCAGTAATAAAACCTTCACAACCAACACAATAGAGGCCCTTGTAATTCTTTTTATACAAATCGCCAGACTCTACAATCTTCTCCCAAAGTTTTTGCGCTCCCGGCCAATGGTTTTTTTTATCCGAAGTTCTAATAAAACCATCATTTGAAATCAAAAGTTTTTTATATAACTCTTTAAAAAAATCTGATATCTCATTTACAAATGCCTGAGTGCTTACACCCTCCTCTTTTGCTTTACGCAAAATTTTAGAACCGTGCTCGTCCGTACCGGTTAGAAAAAAAACCTCTCTCCCTGCTGATCTCTGGTATCGAGCGATTACATCCGTCAAAATAGCCTCGTATGCATGTCCAACATGTGGCTTTGCATTGGTGTATGCAATTGAAGTTGTAATGTAAAAAGGTTTATCCTTTGATTCGCCCCCTAAAAGTGATTTATTTTTATCCATAAATAAACAGTAAAAAATAAATCTATTAAGAAATCATGTTCACTCCTGTTTGTTTTTTCTCTTTTTCAAAATCGTCCACCATCTCAAGTACTACTGAAATGAACGGGACTGCAAGAATAAGTCCTAGGAATCCAAAAAGTTTTGCGCAAACAATAAGAGATAGAATCACTAAAATTGGTGGCACTCCTATTATTTTTCTCACAATAAGTGGATAAATCAAATGATTTTCAAACTGCTGAATGATTATGTAAAAACCAATAACCATAAGCCCGAGAGCTACTCCTCCGTGCGAAAAACCAAGGGCAACAGCTGGTACAGCTGCAATTATCGGGCCGAAAAGTGGGATGAGCTCAAGGGTCGCAGCAACAACAGCAAGGAGAAGTGCATAAGGAATACCCATGATTGCAAGACCTAAATAAACCAGGATTCCAATAAAAAATCCGAGGAGAAGTTGCCCCTGCATCCATAAACCTATTTTATTCTGGGCCCTAGCCCACAAGCCTGTAATATACGATTCGTATCTAAGAGGAGTTAAGCTACGCAAAAAAGTTTCTATTCCTCTTTCTTGAACTGCTAAATAAAATGAAATTACAATAATAAGAATAAAACTAAAAATTCCACCAAAGACCATACTCGCCCCTTTTGTAATTCCGCCAGAAAAACTTGAGAAAGCGTCTCTTAAATTGGAAATTATTTCTTGCGTTTGGAAGCCACTATCATTCAAAGAAGAAACTACGTCACGAGAAGAACCAACAAAACTTCTGACACCGGTCTCGGAAAAAATATTCACTGAGTTTAGATATTCAGGAGCAGAAGCAGCAAACCCAGACATATCATCTAAAAGTGGTGGGATAAAAAAATATGATACCCCAACAAGAAAAGCGAAAAAAGTAATGTATGTAAAAAGAACTGCTGGAACGCGAGCTATGTGGTACTTCGCAAACCATCTTGTTGCAGGTTCAACAGAAGAAGCGATAACAACCGAAGTAAGTATTACCAAAACAACGTCTTGTAAAAAATACAGCCCGGCAAACAAAACAAGAATAAGCACAGCCTTCAAAATAGTCCCTGAACTTATTGTAACTGCTATTGGGCGATCATTATCAATCATATAAGCAATATTAGCTGATAAAGTTCATCCCTGCAAAGAGGTTCAGACACACATAACCACTCGCCTCCCAAAGGCTCTAACTAGAACTCCTGTACTTTAATCGTACGCACATTAACACGAACAGTCTTCGAGTCTTTTCTACCACTGTAGGCATTGGAACAAGTTAGGGTGAAGTCTGTGTTTTCTTGTAGTTTACTTGATTGATAATCAAGAGCAGGGCCACCGACAAATCTATCTGTTTCTTTTCCACTAACAGCCCCGACTCCAACAAGAGTACATCCTGTTGCTCCACTAACTGACCAACTTACCGTTGTTCTTGTGTTGGCGAATATTGGGTTTGGTGAAGCTGTTAGTGTCCATTCTGTAGCCGGTGTCCAGATTGCCCCTTCTCCTGCAGGTGCTGTTGGTGTTGCTGGAGCGACATATGGACAGTCGGCTGGACAATTTGAGTTATTTTCCGCTGTGTTACAAACTCCGTTACCATTTGGTAGTGGACATGTGGTGCAGTTTGAATCAGACGGGGTAACTGCTGTACATGATCCACCACAACCGATTATTCCTGTAGCTTTTTGACCACAGCTATTAGTTCCCGATTGACATGGTGTTCCGTATCCTGATGGAAGCGCTGGTGCTTCTTTGACAGTACATGTGCCATCACAACCTATTGTTCCTTGGTTTGATTGACCACAGACATTTGAGACGAGACAGACTCTACCGTAATTGCTGGGGACGGCTGGGGCTATGGCACTGCAGGACCCATCACACACTATTGTTCCTTGGTTTGAACCGCAGATATTTGATGAGGAACAGGATTGGCCATAATTAATTGGCACTGACGGAGCAGCCACACTACAAACACCACCACACCCAATTGTGCCGTAAGCCTGCCCGCAAACACTTGATGCGGTACATGCTGTTCCAAAATCCGGTGCATCATGATAATTTCCAGACTCACATGATGCGGGAATAATTTCTCCACCCAAAAGACCGTTCGGTGAAAGTGAAGTAAACCCAATCTCTGGAGATTCATTAAGTGCAATATTTTTTATAGATACCTCTCCGCTACTAAAACCGACAATAAAAAAAACAGTGGAAAGCGTCAGTAATGAAAGTAAACTTCTTTTCCCTTTAGGCGAAATAATTCGATTTAACATAATTGTATTTCTTATATAGTACCACGATGAAGTGTGTTAAGTAACAACACACTTATCCACTCTTTATGTATTTCAGTTCCCCGCGAGAGCGAGATTTCTTTTTATTGATATTTTCATTGCCTCTAAGCCGTCGATGTAAACATCCGGATTATTTCCTGGATATGACTTACCCCAATCTTCTGCGCTCATCCCTTCTGCAATCAATAAAGCCTGAGATAAAACAATTTTCGCTTCCTCTTTTCGCCCAAGATTAATTAGTGCCACCCCTTTTGAGTTTAGAAGCCAGACACTACCCGCATAATACTTCAAACCTTCTTCGCTGGTCGCAAGAGATTTTTCATAATTCCCTTTTTTAAAATAAATCCAAGCCAAATCATTGTGACCAGCCCAACTCTCCGGACTCCATTTAAGAAATTCTGTAAAATCTTCTATCGCCCCATCTAAATTATTATCGTACCCATTAATAAGCCCCCGAACATAATATGAACGCTTAAGATCTGGATGTAATTCTAGCTCTTTATTGATTTCATATCTCGCTAAAGAGAGCTCATTTTTTATAAAATAAACTCGCGCCAACTGGTAATGTAGCCCCTCCAAAGAAGGCTCTAGAAATAACGCCTTCTTGTAGTAACTTTCAACTTTTTTTAAATCGTAGGCACCTTTTCCAAAATAATAATTACCGATATCAAAAAATAGCTTGGGGTCATTTTGCTCCAGTGCACTTGCAATGCGTTCACAATGAAAATTGTTCCATATCAACCACGCAGACTTATTATTAAAAACAGAGACAAACAAAACAAAAGCACTTATTGCCAGAATAGTCGCTGAAATATAAAAATTATTTTTTATATTTTTATTCACTTTGATAAATAATACCACGAAGTTACTTTTATTTTTTAGGCAAAAATGAAAACAAATTTAATAACTATGGGAACGGATGTGGGTATGGATTTAATTTAAAATTATCAACGCCTTTATATTTAGCGAATTGTTTCAGCCTATCGCTATCGAAGGTTCCATATTTTTCCACCAAAAACAGAGGGAAACAAAAAGGGATAAACGCTTGGGCCACTTGAAAACCAAGCTTCTCCATTGCTTTATTTTTAGGGAAATATATAAACGGAGTATATTCACTTCCCAACTTAGAGAAAACATTTTTGAGAAAAGTTATTTCATCTTTAGTTTCTAATACAAGGTTATTGTCATTTTTATACTCAATAACATCACCAGATATAAACCATTCAAAAAGTTTGACCCATTCCTCTCCTTGCCACATCCTTATTCTCTCTTCTCTGTCTATTTCGCTTATAAAAGGCTTAACATCACTAACCTTAGTACCACTTTCATTTTTATCAAGATTAAAAACACACTGCTGAGCCTCTTCTAGTGCTCTCTTGATTGCAGTATGTAAATCAATACCAGCGCCACCAGAGACAGCAACTGACTTCTTATTCAAATTATTTTTTCTCACAACCACACAAGCCGAGGGTATTCCCACGTTGGTTGTTGTGTCTAAAACATAAGCACTAATACCAATACTGTTAAAACCTTTAATATATAAAAATAAATCTTCTGGTAATGATTCATTTGATATAACTTTTGGGGCTATTTGCGTTAACCAATGTATTAAAAATGAATCTCTTTCTATATATTCTAATATCGAATTCTTAATAACATCCTCTTTTGAAAACCCGCCCGCAGAACCGCTTGTAGTCGGGTTCATGGTTATTATGTTTCTTTTGCGTCTCCATGAGGTAATGTTTTTTGGGATCAAAGCAACTTCACTGGTTAAAAAATTAAAGCCCTTAACCCACTCCATTTCTTGGTCATCATCTACTCTCAAATCTTTAAATAAATCCTTTTGTTGTGGTAAAAACCTATGGTATACAGGCGGGTAAAAAATATTTTTATATTTTGTTTTTAACTCATTAAACGAACCAAAAATAAAATTATTATTTTCATCGCGAACACCAGAAACAGCCCTTTCTATTAATTCTCCTATGGTTTTAGAAAGTGCTATATCGCTTTCTTTATGATGTCCTGTACTTTTTACCAAAAGTACCTCTCCGTTAAAAAGGTGCGAAACGTATATATTAATACCCCAGTAAGAAGCAGAGCTTAACTTAATAACCCCCGACAATATTTTATTTCTTTTCAAGAAATTAATAATTATGTCATATGCGGGACTATGGTCATGCGGATATTTAATATAAATATCCTTAAACCAAGAAAATTTTAAAAACAATGATAGTAAAAAAATATGAAATCTGTCACCAACACCAAGTGGTAACTTCCATGGTCCGTTCTTTTGCATTTGGCGAATATCATTAACGTAATCTTTTGCCAAAATATACCCAGGTGAATTAAATAAATTATTTTCCATAAAATTAAAAAGACATCGCGTAGACCAGGCTCTCGCTATTGCCGTCTATTTTAAGTAGTGATTCTACTCTTACATCATTAGACGACCCAATTGGTACAAAAACCAAATCATTTTCTACACCAGAGAGCAATATATTCTGACCAATGTGCCCGGCTTCTAATAACATATAACGATACCCCCGACTGCCATATTTGCGCGCAAAACGATCAAAAACACTGGTCATGCACATCATACCACTACCAACAGTCGCCCATTTGTCGCTTTGGTAAGAAAGTATGTCTTCTTCTGAAAAATTTTTTTGTTCAATCAATTCAAGCTGATGATTCTCTACACCATAATGATACACACCGGTCTTTAACCCTTCAGCCTCTTTAAATAGCAAAAAATACAATTCAATTGAATACCTGCCACCACCAGACGGGGCCGTTCTGTGCGTGGATCCATCTTTCCTTTTTATTTCTCCACAAGCACACTTTAATATTTTTGATATTTTTTCTAACGTAACAACATTACTAGATAGTGACTTACGGTCAGATGTTCTTTTTTGCAGAATTTCAAAAAGTTTTGTGTCTACGTTATCCGCAAGTTTTATTGGATCAAAAAAAGAAATTTTTTTGTACTCCACAATTTTCCAACTTTCTGGCCACATTGCCATATCAGCAGGAATTTTTATTAAACCACCCTCTGTTTTATCTTTAGTTAACCTGTGAAAAAATTTATATAAAAATGGTCTCATTTCGTGCTTATAGTACTATAGAATTATACAGCCACACAATTTGGTTTTTGTGACCACAAAAATTGTGATTATCTACAATAAAAAAAGGGGGGGGCGTTAACGCCCCCCCTCTCTCGTCTCTCCTAAAAAACATAGACCCTCGTCTGTTACTGGGCAACTTTCTTGAAAACGCCGTTGTTCTTGCCACCGGAAGGATCGTGGTAGTTTGCCCAAAGCGTATCGCCGTGATTTTCGAAGACACATGTCCCCGTCCTGGCTTTGCTACAAAGCCAGGACATCTTGTCGGCCTTGATTTCTGCACCTTCGTATGGCCATGCTTTCCCCGTATTTCCTCCGTAGGCACCCTTGGCGACACAATTTGTATCAACTTCAAGAACCTGCAGGCGCATTTCGCCGTAATTGCCATATTCCCAGCGACCTACCCAAGCCCCAAGAAAGGCGGCGCAGTTGGCCGGAATATTTGCCGCTACATCCGACTTACCTGCGTCACTCGCGTCTGCCGCCAGCTTCGTTTGTGCAAACGAAGCGCCGACGAAAACGAAGAGCAAGGCGATCAGAGTAAAAACAGTTTTTTTGAAGATCTTCATGGCACCCTCCTGTAAGTTTGAGATTAATCCTGGTGCGCGATGTTCTGCTACCTCTTTTAATTACACCATATTAGTAAAAATAATGCAAACCAACTAATATCACTATTAGCTTCGTGTTCTATATTAGTCTGTATTTACTTAAAATCAGCTTCTACCCACCCGTTATACATCAACCAAGCCTTAAAATCTGGAACCTTACTTGCAAGTAATAAGGCATTTCTTTTACTATAAAGATCCAACCTTGTGTAACTAATTTCTTTTGGTTTTTGTTCAAATCTTGATTGTATAATTTTTCTAATAACACTCCCCTTGTAAGAATTGGGTTTTTTTGTATCGAAATTAAGAATTGGAAGCAGTGCTATTTTTATTTCCTCAGAAGTACTTGAATCGAGTATTGCTAGTGTTGAGGCATTAACAAGAGAAGTAAAAATATTTAATTCCAACACAAAACGAGCAGAGTAATCCATAGCAAAATCAAAAACTTCTCGTGAGGTTTTTGTTGAGGTTGCTTTAACTCCAAGTGCTTCAAGGTATCTTAAGGCTGAAGCATACTGATTTAGACCAACCAAAATATCCCTGGACGGCATATCGTCTGAGGTTAATTTACCATCAAGTATTTTTTCCACATCACCACCAGACATGTTTAGAAAATCTAATGATTTTTTTAAATCACGGGACACATCTTTGAGGCGACTAGCCTCGCCATTTTCCTCCATTTCTTTTGTTAGTACTGTTTTAAAGTATAGATTTCCAGCATACTGATTAGCCGCCGTTGCTAAAGTAGCAACATCTGCATAACCGTATTTATTTAGTACTTCAACGTATGCAAGGTACGCATAAAAAGCGGAATAAGTATATATTGATGGCAACTTCTTTTCTTTTATCTGTTCAAATACATCTGGATAAATACCTTCGGCCTCTTTAAGAAAAGATAGTTCCGGGTGACTTTCTATGTAATCATAAATTTCATAGATATTCCCACCATTATCAAAAAAACGATGCGTTATAAAATATATGGCAGATTTTGTCTCCCCACTATTAACGCCACTCTTAATATCTTCTACGAATGAGTTCTGAAGCCCTGAAGGGTTATTTTTAAGCAAACTCTCATAATAATCCTTATCTTTTTGGAGCAAGCTATCATAGTAAGCTTTATCCCTTTCCAAAATCTTACCTGCTTCTCTTTTTTCAGATATCATCTTAACGCGATAAAAACCTTCATAAGAAGCCATAAAAAATACAATGAAAGTAAGTACGTAAATTGATACTTTTCTATAAGAAACCTTATTAGGTAAATTATCTTCTTCGGTAATTATAATTTCTTCTTTTTCGTCCATAATTTAAAGAATAAAAACTGCAAATCTAAATATTAATCACCGCACCAGCCTGCGTCATTATTTACTAGAATCCACTACCACCGTCACCACCGCTACTACTACAATCACCACCACTGCCGCCACCATCACCACCACTGCCGCCACCGTCACCGCTACCAGCGTCCCCCGCGCTACTGCCGCCAAAAATATCCGCGCTTGTCGCAGGTATATCAGCCTTAGCGATCGGAGCAAGCAAGGAACTGTTTTTTGAGTAATTTGAGTTTACATAACCACCAATAGTCCCGAGTATTCCAGTAATAAGAATACTTAATAAAAATGATGTTTTCTTTTTTGCTTTCTGAATCATGCTACAGACAATGATATCACTAAAATACACCTATCGTGTGGATAACTATGTCTTCCTGTTGGTTTCCCTAATCCTCGTATATAAATGTTACCTGTTTATTTATTTTTGTGACTCTCGCCCATTAATTTTCCTCTCTAATTTTAATTCCTAATAATTTAACTAATAACATGAATATTATAAAGCGGTATTGACTTTTAATGTCGGTTGTTGTACCATGAAAGAAGCTTCGATCTATTGTAAATCTAGTATTTCAATACAACACAAGGAGGTTCGTCATGAATATCATCAAGCTCGTGTGTGCCTTCGGCGCTTTTATTTTTCCGCTTTTTGTGTCTGCGGAGGAAGTGCCGGCCACTTTAAACCCGGAACCGACCAAGGGGCTCGTGGTAAAAACGTGCAAAACCGGCTACTACGTGCGCGAAAAGCCGGAATGTCTTACAACGGAGTTTCTTGAACGCCGAGGCGAGGACTTTGTTTTTTTGGTCCAAGAAGAAGGTGGCAAAGAAAAGAAGGAAACCATCTTCAACAAGGACCTCGGCACGAAGGTTCGCCCGTTCCCGTACGCAACCTACAAACCGCACTCCTACTTCTTGCAGTTTCCTATGAAAAACGGAAATAGCTGGAAGGGATCGTTTGAGCAAGAAAGCTCAAACGGGCGGGTTCAGAAACGCACGCGAAGTGCAGAGGTTGTAGGATACGGCGACATCAAGCTGCCTGGCGGGGTATTCAAGGCCTACGAAATTCGTGCCACAAACCAACTAGCTGAAGCGTTCCGTCCGGCGATGGAGAAATACTTCTACTGTCCGGAGCTGGCGATGATTTGTTCGTACGAATCGCCGGAATTTGACCTCTACCAGGTCGTGGTTGAAGTACGCAAGACGAACTGACCACCACCGTCAGCAAGAAACAAATTGCCCAAGGCTAATAACCCTGGGCAATTCTTTTTATTACCGATAGTCTTTTACCATCAAAAGCTCCACCCTAGCTCGGATAGTAGCTTCTTAAATTTTGGATCAAAAGACGCTAAAAGCAAGATGTCATCTTTGACTGTTCCTTCGATATTTTTCTGGTTTTTCAAAAAAACAAACACATCGGTATTTTTATACTTATCGGTATTATAAAGGTTTCCCAACAAGGTACCTATCTCACTAGTCTTTCCTTTGCCGTAAACCCTCGCCAAAAAAACTGCGTAATTATAATAAGTAAAACCTTCAGTTGAAGTTAAGTTATATAGCTTCGAATATACTAATGATCTTTCAAACAAATCTGCCGGGTTTCCAAAAGACTCATCTCCAAACAAATACATTTTCATGGAAATAATACCTAGCCTATTTAAAACAACTGGAATTCTTGGAGCATTCGTAGTATTTTCTATGTCCTTTATGCCTTTATTGGCAAGATTTAATTTTTCTCTAATAACCACTTTCATAGAATCTATTTTTGCTTTTGTTTCTTGGTCCTCTAAACCACTATTCTTTATTCTCACTAACTCACTAGCGTACCACTGAGCAATTCTAGCCTCTGATAGTGGTAATGGGTAAAAAGTGGTGCCATACTCAAACAACTTCCTCATAGAAAGTTCTTTATCTTTCGCCACCAGAAAGCTTTGGTATGGTTCCTCGTTAAAAATAGAACTAAATAATTCCTGATCATATTTTGAATAATATTCATTACCCATAGCCTCAACAGCGTAGGCTCTAGTTATATTCGAATAATCAGGATTCCCTACTACCTCTTTAAATATTTTTGACCCTAAGTCAAATTTCCCCAATCTATAATACAAACGCCCGAGACTAATTTTTATTATTCCTTGTTCTTCTGCTGTACCAGCAACTCCTATAGCTTTCTCGTACTCCAAGATGGCAAGCTCATTGTTTCCTTCATTTCTAAGCTTGTCAGCGTTAGCCCAAAATTCATTTTCTTTTACTAGAACATCTCTCTTTAAAGAAATGTTTTTATTCTTATTTAATTCCTCGGTTAGAAATTCATTAGAAAACTTTGACTCTTTCCCAATATCTTTATAAAAAAAATAGTAAAAAAGATAACCAGAAAGAACAACAAGTGCACCAAGAAGTAAGTAAATCAAAAAAGCTAACTTTTTATTTATCATTATAAATTAAATATATTATCTACTTCTATACTTGTTTAGAGGTTAACCGCAATCACCTCCGCTACCACCACCGTCACCACTACCACCGCTACCACCATCGCAACCACTACCACCGCCACTACCAGCATCAACACCAAGAGCACTTTCCCCAGCGCTACCACCTTCAAAACCAGTACCACCAAACGGCGAAGGAACATCTGCCTTAGCAACAGATACAAGGAAAGAACCGTCTTTTGAGTAATTAGAATTTACATAACCACCAATAGTTCCCAAAATGCTTGTAACCAAGATGCCTAAAAAAAATGATGTTCTTTTTTTTGCTTTCTGAATCATGTTGTTATGTAGTATTAAATTTACGAAACCTCACATGGGATAACTACCGACGAAACCTTCTCTTTATCAAGAATATCTTTAATTTCGTCTAATGCACGACTAGAAACAATAGGTAAGCCATCCGCCAACCATTTTTCTATTCCCCCATCAATTCTTTGAAGGTTAAGGAATCCATGATGTTCCAAATATCCATAAGCTACACCAGAGGCTCGCCCACCACTACAAATAAGAACTATTTGCTTACCTCTCTTTGGAAGGTTGTGCCTTTCGTCATAAAGAGTGTGTAGTGGGATATTTATAGAACCCTCAGCATGAACGGCGTTGTACGCCTCTCTCGGCCTTACATCAACAAAAACGAAACCGTCCTTATTCTTAAGAAACTCTGTATAAAAAGCTTTTGGATCAACGTCTTTTATCGTTGGCTCAACAATATTTAGATTTTTTAATGGTGTTAAGTAAACAACCAATATGGTTACCACCACAGACGAAAGTGCAATTACTATTTCTTTTATTGAGATATTCATAATTTTCTAATTGTACCACTAAAAATCACTTGCTGTGTGGATAACTACAAGAGATTACGTGACTTTTTAAGTCTTGTTGCTCCAATTAACACATGAGCTGTGGCGTCAATCCAAACAGCTTGATTTAAGTAATCATGGCGAAATCCTCCTAGGATTTGTTCCTTTATGTCATTTTTCACAAAAAAAGTGTTATCTTCTATGTATTGCATATCAATAATCCACGTTATAACTTTTTCAATTACATCTATATTTTTCTTTTGATTCAAACACAACACTTCAAATATTTTCCCCGTACCCCTTACATACGAAAATGTTGTATTAACTTTGCTTGGGAAACTCCCGTCACTAAACTGCTTCGAAATAAACCAACTTTCAATTTCTTCCGATTTTTTTATAAGTTCAGTGTTTCCTGCCCTCTCCCCAATTTCGCGAAGCAAGTATATTAGTTCGGGGTATCTCGCCAATTCTAAGCTCGAGTTATTTTCTTTAATCTTTTTTTGATAATCAGCTAAAACAATTTCTGTAAACTCTTTTGCTTTCATTAAAGAAACGTCATTCCCTTTTGAAATATCGATTAAATGATGGGCGATTTGCGAATATAAAATTGGCTCGTATTCCAAATTTAAAATAATACTAGCAATAACTTTATTGCTCTTTTGGACTTCTTCTATTTCCCCTAAAGAGAGCGCCAACCTTCTATAGTATATAAACGAAAGACAACGAGAATATGCAGGTAGACAAGAGTGGCTGTATAAATTGTCCCTAAGGTACAAAAAACTTTTCTTTGCTGATTCCTCGTAGGCACTATTTCCTTGTTTCCTCCCCCATTCAAAAAGAGCCCAAGACGACAAGGCGAGGCGAACCCAATCTACCTGAGTTGCCTTTCCTGTAAGTGGGTTTATAACCGGGGGAATATTGCCATCTTTTTCTTGTATTCTACAAAGAAAATCTGCACTCTTGTCTGCACCTTCATAAAAATAGTCTAGAAGCTTTTTGTCTCCCACCTCAGTCAAACTACTTCTTAAAACAACTGGCCCCTTAAGTGCTAGCGGGGTCTTTTCTACTGACTCAACAAAATTATCAACCTCAAATATTTCGACTGAAGCTTCTGGTAAGTAAACTTTTGGAAATCCAATCTTTTTTTCAATAAGGTTTATTAAAAAATCATCCAGCCCATTAAATGTCAGGCAGTTAAAAACAGCTGGCAAAAACCAACCAGTTTTTCCTTTCACAGACATCACATACCCTTTTTCCGTGTAGATATCATTATCCCTTTTCTCTTTTTCCATAAGCGGTAAGCGCAAACTAGAAAGTATCGCAACTTCAATCGTTGTATTATCTAATTCTTCCAAAGAAAGAGGCTTGAATCTCTCGTCGCGACAAGCACGAATCGAAGCTTCCTCAATCGCCTCACTAAGTGGCAAGTTTTCAACAATGCGTGACCCACGCAATTCCCCATTAACCCATAGCGCAACATCAACACTCGCATTATCCAAAAATCTTTCTGATAAATTTTTAGATAAAACTTTTTCTCGATTCCCTGTTTTTAAAAAAACTTCAAGGGTTTTTCTTGCATAACCAAGTGCTTCTTTTTTCTCGTCTTCATTTAAACCAAACCTGATTGGAAAACTACTACCATGGTACATTTCTTTATTTTCCCAAACCTCAAACTCGTTCGACAAAAAAATATCCTTCCATGAATCTGTGTTACTTAAATTATTTTTTTCAAGTGCTCCTTGAAGTCCTTTTGGTTTACAAAAAATAAAGGAGATCTTTTTTTCTTTATTTTTAGAAAAATTGTCTTTCAAAAATCTTTCCTGATGTGGTAAGTCAATAAAAACACTTCTATCTTCTAATGAATTTTTTACAAGCCACGTAGAAAAAGAGTTGATTTGTTTGAAGTAATAAACCTCATAGAGCTTTTCCAGTATGCTAAAGTTGGTTAAAAACATATTTTCGTGAATTGAGTATAATTGTATATATCAGGACATTTATTGTAAATTTGCATAAAAAACACAGAAAATGGAATCGTCACAATTAAAACTTAAAGAAGTAATAGAAAAAGAGGTCTTCATAACAAAAAAAGAAGCAAGGAGTGTTGATCAAAACGGCACAGAAACTGATTGGATTTTTGATTTTAGAAAAGTACTTCTTGGTGCGGAAATTCTCAATATAGTAAGTGAATTATTTTGGGAAAAATTTAAAAACGAACATCCCTTTCAAATTGGCGGTATCGAGGTTGCTTCAATCCCTCTCATAACAGCGTTTGTTTTAAAAGTAAGGGAAAAAAATAAAATATCTAATGGATTTTTTATACGAAAGTCTCGTAAAAAAAGTGGCCTTCTTCGAATGATTGAGGGTGAAATTTCCAACGATAAAATTATTTTGGTTGACGATATTATTAATAGTGGCAAAAGTTTTATTCGGCAAATTGAGGTTATTGAATCACTTGGTAAAAAAGTAAGCGCTGTTTTTGTTATTTTAAGGTTTCGAGATTTACCATATTACTCCTATCTCACGGAACGAGGAATAAAAATTATTTCCCTTTTTACCCTTGAAGACTTTGGGGGCTCGCTTGGTGTTTCTAATTTGATTGATAAGACCGAGCTTCCCGTTCCTACTCCTTTTAAGATTGACTGGTATTTTAAAAGTGAAAAACCAAACTATTTCCTAGTTACCGCAAAATCAGCGCCAGCTGTTGATAAAGAAAAAATTTATTTCGGCGGAGACAATGGAGTATTTTGGGCGTTAAACCAAATAGACGGAAAGGCTGTTTGGGATTATAAAATTTTATTAGGGGCTCAGAAAAGAAAGGCCTTCTCTTCCCCTGTTGTTTATAAAGATGTTGTTTATTTTGGGGCTAATGATGGTAATTTTTACGCACTTAATTCCTCTACTGGCAAAAGAAAATGGGTTTTCTTAGAAGCAGACTGGATTGGGTCATCTCCTTGTATTGCAGAGGACATCGGTGCAATTTTTGTCGGTCTTGAGTTTGGTTTATGGAAAAAACAAGGAGCCCTTGTTGCCCTAGATTCTTCTTCGGGGGAAAAAATGTGGGAGTTCTCAATGTCTGATTTTACTCAATCTTCACCTGCTTATTCTTCTAAACTAGGAATAGTGATTTGTGGGTGTAATGATTTTTCGGTATATGGTCTTGATGTTAAAACAGGAAAACTTCTTTGGACATTTAAGACGGAGGGTGAAATAAAGGGGTCATTTTCCTTCGATGAAAAACTTGGGGTTGTTGTCTTTGGTTCATTTGATTCATGTGTATACGTTTTAGAAACTAAGACCGGCAAGCTAATTCATAAAATAAAAACGGATGAGGCAATATTTTCTACCCCTACAGTTAATGACGGCTTTGCTTATGTATCCTCTCTTGATAAAAGTCTGTACTGCATAGACTTAGATAAAGGAGTGGTTGTTTGGAAATTCAAAACAAATGCCAGAATTTTTTCTTCCCCAGAAATAATCGACGACAGTGTTTACATCGGATCAAACGATGGAAGACTTTATGAACTCGATCTTAAAACAGGAAAAAACACAGCATTTTTCCAGGCCACAGAAAGAATTACAGATAAAATAGCATTCAACAAAACAACAGGTAGAATATTTCTGCCAACTTTTGCTAATGAAATATATTGTCTTTCTAAAAACAAAAAGCCTGAATAGATAACTTTAATTAATCGAGCTTCCGATTTTGCTTACTAATTCCGTGATTAAAACACGCTCTTGTTCTCCAGTATCACGATTACGAATTGTCACGGTATCATCCTCTAAAGTGTCAAAATCTATAGTCACACAAAAAGGAGTGCCGATTTCATCTTGTCTGCGATAACGTTTACCAATATTACCGTTGTCGTCAAAAGAAACACGAGAAAAATCTTTTTTAAGCATCATGTAAACCTCCTCCGCTTTTTTAACAAGCTCTGGTTTGTTTTTCAAGAGTGGAAATACTGCAACTAAGGTCGGGGAGATATTTGGAGGCAACTTTAAATAAGCGCGTGTCTCACCGCCAAGCTCATCTTCTGTATAAGCACTTGAAAGAACCGCAAGTACCGTACGCTCGACACCAAACGAAGGCTCAATAACGTGTGGGGTAAATCTTTCTTTTGTTTCTTCATCATAATATGACAAATCAGTACCACTACCCTTTGTATGTGCACTCAAATCAAAGTCAGTGCGATAGGCTAAACCATAAAGCTCTTTTCTACCAAAAGGAAAATCAAATTCAAAATCAATTGTTCTTTTTGAATAATGTGCACGGTCACCATCGCCCACCTCAAGCTCGTGGACACTATCTTCTTTTATACCAACTTCCCTAATCCAATCTTTCATCTCTAGACGAAACTTTTCAAACGAATCTTTCCATTCGTCTGGCTTAACAAAATATTCAATCTCCATTTGCTCCAACTCCCTCACACGAAAAATAAAATCTCTAGGAGCAATTTCGTTTCGAAATGCCTTCCCGATTTGCGCTGTTCCAAAAGGAAGTCTTGGGTGGAAACTATCAACAACATTCTTAAAATTAACAAACATTCCGCCAGCAGTTTCTGGGCGAAGATAAACTGCGGAAGATTCGTCCTCTGTTGCTCCGATGTTTGTCTTAAACATCATATTAAATTGCCTTTCTCCACCAAGCTTTCCACTGCATTCTGGACACTTTTCCCTATCCTCCAAAGTATCTGCACGAAATCTTTTTTTACATTTCTCACACTCAACAAGCGGGTCAGAAAAACCAGATAAATGTCCGGAGGATTCCCATGCTTTGGGGTTCATCAAAATGGCTGCATCAATACCGTACATATTTTCCTTTTCCTCAACAAACCTCTTCCACCACAAATTCGTAATATTTCGTTTTAGAGCGACACCAAGTGGGCCGTAATCCCAAGTCCCCGCAAGGCCTCCGTATATTTCTGAGCCTTGATATATAAAACCGCGTCGCTTACAAAGCGACACAATTTTTTCCATGAGACCATCTTCTTTCTTGTTGTCTGCCATATTATTTGACGATTATATCATCTCCCCGCTTAAATGCTTGGTCGCTATTTAGGGTAGTAGTTAGGGCTGGAATCGAACCAGACACATCATTTCCAGTAAACTCATCATTGCCACTATAGGTTACAACCCCAGTCAAAGGAGCATTTCTTCCGACTTGCCCAAGCGATGGTCGGAATCCAATCTTAAAGGAAACCTCCTTCACCGGTTTCGTAAAACCAACACCTGATTCTATTGAACCGATATTCCAAACAACCTCTCCAGTTTTGTCGTTAAACGTCACTTGTTCGCTCTCTGGATACACCACGCCAACAAAACGAATATATGAGGGTAATGTTGTCTTAACAACCGCACGAGAAATTCTATTGGTTGAATTCACCGCAGTCAGAACAATAGCGTAGGTTGTTTCTTCTCCAACTTGTGGGGGTAGCTTCCCTTCGTTACTAAATGGAGCTCCGTAATACAAAGCCCTTGGCGTAACTTGAAAATCAGAACTAATCTTAATTATAGTTTTTGCTTGAGATGAAACAGTTTGTCCACCACCCATAGAGGTATCGAAAAACTCCCCGTAAACATTTACTGAAACAGTGATTTCTTTATTTGGAGAATAATCACCAGAAGATATTGATTTTGGAGAAAAAGAGAAACTCATGCGACCGCCATCACCAGGCTGTATTTCTCTAAGTTCGTTTAAGCTATTTCTATCCCAACTAATAGTATTGTTTCCTGAATTATAAAATCCACGGTCAGCAATAATTGTCGATGAATCTACTGAATCACCAGTAAACACGACTTCAACGCGAGCATTCATAATTTTAGTTGGAAGATTGTTTTTCCAAATAATCTCGCTCTGCACCACATTGCGCGGTGACACAGAGATAGTGCTTCCCTCTTTACCATTCACCAAAAGCTGTGCGCTTAAAAACGGGCGCTTAATTAGAACTGATTGAAATGCGGAATTATAAACTACTCCTATTTTTTGTTCATCTCTAGTGTCTTGCTCTCCAGTATAAATACGAAATGTTCTTTCTTCCCCGTCCTGTCCACGAATAACGCCAAGTACTGATATTTCTTTGGAGCCCCCTTTATTGAGATCTCCGATACGCCAGACATTATTACCAAAAGTTGGTTTTGGTTCAGCGCTCTTATAATCAAACCCGGCTGGATATTCAATTCTCAATAAAAGATTACTTACCCCCTCTTCCGAATTTGAAGATGCTTTTACGCTAAACTTAAAATCCTGGTTATCGCTTCCTTCCTCTGGAGCATCAACCAAAAGACTAACGGGAGCCGTGCTTATGCGGACCTTGTAACTAGTTTCTTTTGTGAACACTGCGTTAGAACCAGCGATTCTGTATTCAAGAGTAAATTTTATTTCTTTATCTCCACCTTCTTCTCCAAAAAGCTTAAATCGTTCTATTCTTTCGATTGATCCACCAGACCTTATTTCTCCAAGTGTATCTCTAAGGCGCTCAACGTCTTCTGTATCTCCCGCCCCAGCACCTTTTGGATACTCAATGAGCAAATCCGCAAGCTCAAGCGGAGTGGCATTTCCATTTCGAACAACGACCTGAAGTGCAAGCTCTTCTCCCCCAGCAACAAATGACGGTCCTGCAATTTCAATATCGATATTTTTTGAAGAAACAATATTTCCTCCAACAAAAAAAGTGTAACCGGCGTAAACAGCGGAAATTACAAAAAAAATTAATGACCCTAAAAATATTCTTTTAAACATAGATGGTGGTTTTTTATCTTCTACAACAGCGGTCTCTTCTACTCCAACCTCTTCCTCTGCCCACTCATTATTTATTCCATAACTTTTCTCTTTGAGAACCCCTGGGCGAATAAAACTTTTCCCTTGGGCCGAGGGGCTGTAAAGCTTCTTTGCGATACGATCAATAGTACTAAAATCCTTATTTTCTGACATCGGAATATTATATCACGCCCTACAAATGCGTCTCCTTGAGAGACTTATTGATTTCTTTGAATAACTTATTTTTTGAAAGCGACGCCAATTTAATCTTTTCTTCATCTATAACCCCTTCAAATATTTCAGCGGGAACACTTTCTTTACCCCAGTAACCAAGGTGTTTAAGAATACGCCCAGCCATAACTCCTTCAAGTAAAAGTAAGTCACTAAGATTAAAGTTTTTTTCTTTTATCAAATCAACGAATCTATTAATTTCTTCAAACAACGGCAAGTTGCGTTCTTCCCCGTGCAAAAGCCTGCGCGTAAGTGAGAAAATACGCGCAAGAACTTTTGTCTTTAATGCCCCATATTCAAGGAATGAAAATTTCTCTGAAACAGGAAGAGCGTCTACCACCCTCCAAGTATTCTTCCCAAAAACCAAATCAACATTGCATCTAGAAAAATCCTGCAAGCGATATCTCAGTTTTGATTTATCTAACCTAACTCCTTGTGCTGTCGCGAAAATCAATCCAAAATCTTTTGTTAAAAGATAAAACAACCTATTCGCTTCTCCTAAATTCATTCCCCCTAAAACAATACTTTCCGTTGTGTATCTGTGATAAGACATGTTATCTAACCAACCTTAAGACAAAAGACATCTCATCAAAAGAAACTTTTTCACCATCGACATCAGCCAAAAACTCAACTTCTTTTACTGTTGCTGTTTGCTTAATTTGGTTCAGCCACTTATTCACAAGATTTTTACCCATTTCCTCTGTCACAATTTGCAAGATAACAATATCTTTGGGGTTTAGTTTTTCCTTCTTCCTTAGCTCTTGTACCGCACGAATAAATTCACGCATCTGCCCCTCTTCTTTTAGTTCGGGGGTGATCTCATTACTAAGCATCATAGAACCTTTTTCGTGTGATTCTTTAACAACAACCTCCTTAACGTTTACTTCATCTTTAATTAATTCATCAAAAAATTCACCATCCTGAGATGATACTTCAAGTAAAGATAGCGGTTGTCTAACTTTAATCGCATACGAAGCACGTAGAGCAAGTGCTTGTTCAACAATTCTTCTTGTATTGAGCATTTTCTCAATCAGATTTTTATCAACAGACCCCCCTTCTGGCCATTTCTCCAAATGAACACTTTCTTTGTCTTTATCGGTTTTAATTTTTTGATATAAATCTTCCGCCACAAAAGGTGTAAATGGGGCAAGAACTTTAGACAATTCTTTCAACACAAACAGGGTTGTTTCTAAAGCAACCTTTTTATCATCAGGGTTTTCATCATTCTTAAAGCGTTCGCGAGAACGGCGAATATACCAAGTCGACAAATCTTCTATGAAGTCGTTAATCGGTCTTGTTGCCCTATCAATCTCATATTTATCCATCCCTTCGGTCACTTCGTTTTTAAGTTCGTTTAATCTCGCGAGAATCCACAAATCCAAAACATTCTTACTTCTATCGCTTGCTTCAATAGTTTCATCGGCATACAACGCATAAAAAGAATAAACATTTTCAAGGCGAACAATAATCTTTCTATATATCTCAGAAATACCAGCTTCGGAAAGATTCAAATCCTCAGCGCGCATAATCGGAGAGGAAAGCAAATAATATCGAAGTGCGTCTGCTCCATATTTTTCTACAACAGCAATTGGGTCAGGATAATTTTTTAGGCGCTTAGATATTTTCTTGCCGTCTTCGGCCATCACCATCCCATTCACAATCACGTTCTTAAACGGCGCTTTTCCAAAAAGAGCTGTGCTTAAAACCAATAGTGTGTAAAACCACCCTCGTGTTTGATCCAAACCTTCAGCGATAAAATCCGCAGGAAAATTATTCTTAAACTCATCCTTATTTTCAAAAGGATAATGAAACTGAGCGTATGGCATTGAACCAGACTCAAACCAGCAATCGAAAACTTCGAGCACTCGATTCATTTTTCCACCACATTCACAATTTAGTTTTACTTCATCAATATACGGTCGATGAAAATCAAGATCACCTTCTTTGTTTCGTGGTATAGACTCAAAAACCATTTCTTCTACTCCTGCATTTTTTAAGAAGTCATCTCCTCTTTCTTGTTTCATTTTAACTGACTCACTAATCGACAACCCCTTTGCCATTGTGAAAAGCATCCACGCTGTATATTCATGGGTAACAATCAAAATATTTTTTCCTTCATATTTTTCCTCCGCTTCTGAAACAGCCTCAAAAACTCTTTTCTTTAAATCCTGCAAACTCTCACCTTCTGGTGCTTTTTTAATAAACTTCTCTTCCAAAGAAGAAAAATATCCATGATACTCTGCGGTGGTTTTTCCATTAAACGCGCCGACGTTAATTTCAGCCAATCGTGGATCAAAAACAACATCTTCGTTTTTCAAACCAAGCTCTTCGGCAAGAACCGTAGCAGTTTGCCGAGTGCGCATAAGTGGAGACGAGATAATCAAATCAATATTTTCTTTCTCTAAAGAATGCGCACTTTCTTTAACCTGACTTATTCCCTTCTCGGTTAGATTATCAACATCACTTTCTTTCGTTTTTGGCGTTCCACTCACATTGCTCTCTGCCTGCCCGTGCCTTATTACAAAATATTTATTTTGCGAGAGTGGAGACATTTTTTTAATATCCGAAAGAGAGCCGACCACAACCGGCTTCTCGCATTTCTCACATTTCCACACTGGAATTGGCGCTCCCCAAAAGCGAGCGCGGGATACCGCCCAATCCCGTGCTGATTCAAGCCACTTACCAAAACGATTTGCGCCGATTGCCTCAGGCACCCAATGAACTTTTTTATTTTCTAGAACGAGTTTATCTTTAAATTTAGTCACTTCAATAAACCACGAACTAGAAGCGTAGTTCAAAAGCGGAGTTTCGCATCGCCAACAAAGTGGGTACGAGTGAACAATTTTTTCTTTTGAAAATAGGGTTCCTTTTTGAGCAAGGTGTTTAATTATCTCTATATCAGCAGATTGAGTATCCCCTTTTTGTTTAACATAGCTACCAGCAAAATCTTTTACCTCAGACTTAAACTGTCCGTTCATTGAAATGTGCTGAACAAAAGGAAGCTTCTCTTTAATTCCAAGCTCCATATCTTCCGCACCAAAAGCTGGGGCTTCGTGAGCAATACCAGTACCACTATCTGCTGTCACAAAATCAGCATGGTAAACCTTCCAGCCGTTCTCGTGATTTTTTATTGTCTTATCGTTGTAATAATAATCAAAAACTGGAACGTATGATTTGCCAACTAGTTCAGAGCCCTTGAATTCTTTTTCTATTTTATAAGTAGTTTTAAAAACAAAATCTAATCTCTCTTTCGCAACAATATAATTCACACCTTCGTTCTCAACTTTTACATAATCAATATCTTTATTCACCGCAATCGCGACGTTCCCTGGCAATGTCCATGGTGTCGTTGTCCACGCCAAAAGATAAGTCCCTGGCTCATCGACTAACTCAAACTTCGCAGTTACAGAAATATCTGTCACATCTGTATAGCCATCGGCTACCTCTGACTGAGCAAGCGGTGTTTCGCAACGTGGACAAACATACATAATTTTATGTCCCTCATAAACAAAACCTTTATCGTGAAGTGTCTTAAACGCCCACCAAATAGATTCTGTGTAGGTCGCATCCATTGTTTTATAAGCGTGCTCCATGTCCACAAAACGACCGAGTCTTGGAACAACCTCTTTCCAATTGGAATCAAAACGAAGAACCGCATTCTGTGCCGCCCCATTAAACTTATCGATACCATATTCTTCAATATCTTTTTTATGACCAAGATTTAATTCCTGCTCAATCAAGTTTTCTATTGGAAGACCGTGGCAATCCCAACCCCATTGCCTACGAACATAATTACCACGCATTGTTTGGTAGCGCGGAATAGCATCTTTTATTGTTCCAGCTAAAACATGTCCGTAGTGTGGCTCCCCTGTCGCAAAAGGTGGCCCATCGTAAAAAACAAACTTATCATTAGTTTTTTTCTCTAAAGTTTTCTCGAAAATTTGGTTTTCTTTCCAAAACTTAAGAATTCTTTTTTCGTTTAGGGAAACTTGTGTTTCTTTCTTTTCTTCTTCCATATCTTTCTTATATTAGCATTACATCTTCTCGGGAGCAGAGATTCCCAAAAGTGCCAATGTTTTTGCCAAAACTGTCCGTGTCGACTGCACAAGTTCTAATGCTCCTTTATTATATTTATCTTCCTCTATAACACGAACATCGCGATAAAACTGAGAGAATAATGAGGCCAACTCGTAAGCATATGTCGTCAGATGGTTAACCTGACAATCCTCTGTAGTTGATTCAACCATTTCCGAAAACTGAATCAGTTTCGTCGCAAGCACACGTGCTGATTTATTCTCCAAAACAGCAGAGAGTGATGTATCGTTTTCAGTGAGCGCGGAACAATTTACAACAATGGAAGCCATTCTTGCGTGCGCATATTGCACATAAAATACAGGATTTTTTTCTGAGCGTTCTTTCGCTAGTGCGACATCAAACTCCATGTGGGTATTGAGCGCGCGCTCATTGTAAAACCAGCGCACAACATCTAGGCCTATTTCATTTACCAAATCTTCAAGCAGAACAACATTGCCTGCACGTTTGGACATCTTTGCCACTTCCCCATTTTCTTTAAGCGAAACTAACTGGGTAATGAAAACCTTAAAATCCCCCTCCCAACCGAGCATTTTTTTAATAGCCATCATTCTCATTACGTGACCGTGATGATCCGCCCCCCAAACATCAATTACCTCTTTGTGCTTTCGAGAAAACTTATCTGCGTGATAAGAAATATCTGAAAGAAAATAAGAAAATGTCCCGTCACTTCGGAGCACGACTCTGTCTTCATCGTCGCCATACTCAGTTGTTTTTGCCCACCAAGCTCCTTCTTTTTCATAAACAAAATTTTTCTCTTTTAGCTCATCGAACATCTTTTGATTTGAGCCACTAGCTCTTAGTTTCCCGTCTTCGGAATACCATTCATCAAAACGAACTCCAAGTTTTTCTTCAACAAAATCTCTGTTCTCTCTTTGTATTAATGTGGCTAATTTAAAACCAGCGTCCACTTCACTCATCTGCAAAAAATCATTTTGCTCAATAAGCGCAATTGTCTTTTCGGTTTTGTATTGTTCCCCTACTCCTAGAGCCAATTTGCCAAGCTCCTTGATTTGATTACTCTCACGAGAATCATTCACATAATATTCACGGACAACATCTCCTCCTGCGAGAGAGAAAATATTTGCCAAGCTATCTCCATAAAAAGCCCCGCGCCCATGACCTAAATGCAAAGCACCAGTTGGATTAGCAGAAATAAACTCAATATTTATTTTTTTGTCTTTTATAAAATCAAAACCTTTTTCTGTCGCCTCTATAGTTTTTGAGAGTTCTTTCAATATTGCCTCAGACGAAAGAGTGAAATTTATAAACCCAGGGCCGGCTATGTTTATTTCACTTACGACTTCATTAAAATCTTTATCTTCTTTTAATTTTCCAATAAAAATCTCCGCTACTTCTTTAGAGGTTTTATTTTCAGCTTTTGCCACCATCGCAATATTGGTCGTGTAGTCACCATAGCGATTATCTGCTGAAATATTAAAAGAAATTTCTCCACTCTCTGGAAAAGTATCTTTGAGTACATAGTTTAATTTTTCTCTCAAAAAATGAATCACCATAAGGCGATTCTAGCATGACTAATTGTTTTTAAGAATCGGTGTTTTTTTTGTTTACGTGTATTCAAAACATTATTATATTTCATGAAAAAATCCGTGTCGCCAGCTGGCAAACACGGATTTTTACTTGGTTGTCTTCTAGGCCAAACCAAGCTCTTCCGAAACAATACTCCAGACCTCTTCGTGAACTTCTTCGGGTTTTCGGTTGGCGTCGACAATAACTGCCGTACTACATTGCCTCGCAAAATCACTAAACCCATCACGAACACGCTCATGATATTCAATCGGACGTAGGTCGAAATGGGTCTTCGTGCGAGCCGAATCGCCCGCCATCCGTTGATATGCAACCAGGGGCGGAAGGTCAAAAAACACGTAAATGTCGGGACCGTTAGAGCGCAGTGGCGAATGGCGAAAAATATCTTCGCGCAACCGCCAAAACCTCTCCTCCAGTGCAAACCTCTCCTCGCCGTAAATCTGGAAAGCGAAAGTGGAAGAATCACCACGGTCAGAAATTACTGACTTTCCGGCCAAAATTGCCGGAAACACCAGTTTTCTCATGAGCTCTTCACGAGCGGCAAGAAAGAGGAGCATGTTGTTGAATGGTGTTGATTCCTTCGCGAGTGGGCCGAGAATTACCTCGCGAATTACCTCCGCAAGTGGCGTTCCCCCAGGTTCTCGAGTAAAAACAACCCGCTCGCCATTATGAATACCGTGGCGATCAAGACGTTCCCTGAGGAGATCCAGCTGAAGACCCTTGCCTGAACCATCCAGTCCATCAAAAACGCAATAAATAGGATTCATTTTTGCACTCCTCCTGATTGAAAAAACAAAATTTCTATTACAAAACTAACACTTTCAAAATATAAAAGAAAGCCACCGCACCTTTAGGGTGCGGTGGTGAATCACTATTATTTAAAGTGCTTGGAGAGTTTAGGCCCAGACTGCACTGTGTAATTTGAAACCGGCTTGCTGTCGTAATGCTGGTCGGGCATTTCTGCCATTTGCTCGAAACGGATTCTGGCTATCGGTTGTCCGTGCCGAACGAAGAGGTCTTCAAACGGACGAACTTCCAAAGTAAGCGGTCGCCCTTTTCCTTCGCCATCTTTTCCGTGCCCCCATCCGCAATCGATGTACCCCGCGTAGTGCGCACGGAAATCACCGTTTCGTGAATCCATGTCGCGCATTTCGCAAGCAAACTCTGGCGGAACGTGTATTGCCTCTGCGGTTGAGAGGATAAGAAAAGACCCCTGCCGCAAATGCAGATAGCCGTTTTTTGGCCTATAAATTGGCTCAAAAAAATCTGCCGAATCATGCGAGGCTTTCCCTTTCGAGAAATCGAGAATACTGCCTGACCCACGACACACGTACCCAACAACTTCTTGGGAAAGATCGAGTGTTAGAACGATTGAGCCGTCGTTGTAGCGAACTTGCATCTCGCTATACTCATACGGCCGGCCGTCCAAATGATAAAGTAGCTGATGCCTCGCAAACTGATTCTGGAGCTCAAACTCCGAAAGGCGTGTGTCGGAAAAAAAGAAACGCGCCTGACAAACCGCCTCCCCCGCCGGAAGAATCACCGGGAAAGATTTCGGAGTGATGAGTACCCAGGCTTCACCACAAAAACCACCTGGTGCCATTGCGTCAAAACTTGGAACCCCATCGGCCATGACCCTGACATGCAGGTCGTTTCTGCCGGTGGTCGACTTTGGGTTGCAGTACGAGTAGACCATTGTCGGCAAATGAAAATACTGTTCAAGGCGGACAAGATATAAGACTCCGCATTCCATTGGGTTAGAAAGATCGTGAACCGAAACATTCAGATGACTTATCAGGTCACGAACTTTTTCTCCTGGCCTCGGCAAAAAAACACCAGTCACCCTGAACGCCTCTTCGGACAGCGTTAAATCAAGTGACGCTGGGTTTATCAACTCTTCTCTCGTGACAGAGGTGATCATCCCGGAATCAATCATTTCGCGAATCTTTTGGCGCGGAAGCGCGCCTTGAGCCTTATTCATGGAAAGAACCCCTCTGTGTAATTGAACTAATAAACTTTTACCATGTAGTGCATAAAAAAGAAAGCGGTGGCAAATGCCACCGCTTTTGATCAAACAAGCGAAATCACACCTTCCAGTATTCCGGAACGAGAGACCCATCAACTTCCTTGAAGTCACCGAAGAGTTCCGGCACCTGGGCGATCATGATCTTGCCCACTTTCTTGAAGACGTGGACGATCTCTTCTTCGGCGCCAGCATCGGTACGCAAAGCGATCACGTGCCGAAGGGCGCGCAAGTTAAGCGACCAAACACCGCCAGTGGCAATCCCCATGCCAATACCACGCCGAAACGCCGAGGTGAGAACCTTCTTCGCATGGAACGTACTCTCGGGCGACAACTCTTCCTTCCAGATGTCGGCGAACGTTGCCATCATCTCCTCGTCGCCCTCGAAAGCCTTGGTGAGAAGCTCGCGGCTCAGCAGCTTCTTGCGAAGGAGCTTCTCCGTGTCTTCCGACTCATCGCGAAAACACTCGGGCATCCAAAAACGGACGTTGGTATAACGGATGTATCGCATGCTCCGTTCCGAAATACCGACACCGGCGCGATGGCGATTCATCTCGCCAGTGAAAACCCTGGAACAGCCGTTGATACCGAAAGTGAAAACACAGTGCTCAAGTACAGATCCGTGCCGTTGCGCAAGAACGTTGTCGAGATACTCGACCATATCCTTGCGAACCTTGTTGACGTTCGGGTTGAGCCCGGGCTGGAAAGCCATGTAGCATTGCTTAGCGGCAAGTGCCACAAGAAGCGCCGGCTCAGAAACGGCATCTTCGGTGGGGATTTCAAATTCATCGGCCCCCATCTCGTCAAGCCATGCACGAACCGCTTCACGGTCAACCTTGGTGCTCGCGAGAACGCGGACTGAAATCTCATCAAAACTCTTTGCCATTTGATATACCTCCTCGAAAAATTGAAAAATTACAGGAACCTTCTACGACAAAACTATACTCTTTGAAACAAAAAGTAAAGACCGCTATTTTTAGCGGTCTTTACTTAAAAATCTATTATTACTTAACTTCGATTCCAGCAGAACGTGCTGAACCTTCGATTATCTTCATTGCTGCCTCGATATCGTTTGCAGTCAAATCTGACATCTTTTTCTCGGCGATTTCACGCAATTGCTGTTTTGTAATCTTTCCAGCTTTTGTTACTGCCTGCTTGCCGGAACCTTTTTCAACACCAGCTGCGCTTAAGATAAGTCCTGTTGCAGGAGGAGTCTTAACAACGAAATCGAATGTTCGGTCTTCGTAAACACGTACGACAACTGAAACTTTTTCTCCTACGTTTGCTTTGGTTGCGTCGTTAAATTTATTAACGAAATCTCCAATATTAACTCCAGCCTGTCCCAAGGCGGGTCCAAGTGGTGGCGCTGGGGTTGCTTTACCAGCTGCAATTTGTAACTTTATTTTTTTTGTTATTTTTTTTGCCATACAATTTTATTTATATTTTCTTTACCTGAAGGAAATCAAGTTCTACTGGGGTTTCGCGACCGAACATTGAAACAAGAACCTTAACCTTACCGCGCTCACCGTCAACCTCTGAAACACGCCCTTCGAGCTCTTTAAATGGTCCGTCGGTGATAATGACCATTTCCCCTTGGGTTAAGGTAATCGTGTGCTTCACCGTATCAGATTTCATGCGAGCAAACAACCCATCAACTTCTGCCTTATCAAGTGGCACTGGAGTTGTTCCTGCACCAACGAATCCTGTCACTCGCGGAGTGTTACGCACTACATACCAAGAATCATCTGTTACAACCATGTCCACGAGAACATATCCGGGGTATATTTTTTCTTCTGTCTCAACACGCTTCCCTCCTTTTATTTTTATTTTCTTTTCAATAGGAACAATGATATTAAAAATCTTGTCTTCCATTCCAAGCGATTCCACGCGTTGCTTTAAGTTACGCATCACTGCGTTTTCATATCCTGCGTACGTGTGTATTGCGTACCAACTTCTATCTAGATTTATTTCTTGCTTGGCCATGTTATTGGAGAATAAAAGTCTTTAACAAAAAAGTGAAACCAAAATCAAACGCTCCAAGACCATACCCGACAGCAACCGAGATTAGGATAACAACAATAGTAAAAGCAACAGTCTGAGACTTGGTTGGCCAATTAACATGCTTCATTTCACCTTGTGTTTCCTTTAAGTAATCAAATAATTTCATAGCTTTTAGTTAAAAACGCCCCCTCGGGCATTTGCACTACTCTACCGCTTATCACCCAGAAGGTCAATGTCTCTTTTATTTTGCCCTTAAAAACGCGCATATCCGCCTACTGAAAGAGTCGCGCGTTAATGGACGGGCGCGCGACATGATTTCGCCTAAATCATATGCTCGGCTCGCCAGCCTGCGCAATGTTTTTAAGAGCAAAATGTGGATATAGGGGCAAGAAAACAAAAAACCAAGGAGATTTCCTTGGTTTTTTGTCGGCTTTTTTAATTTTTTACCTAATCTCGTATGAGATGTTTACGTCAACCGAAATTTTGTTTTCTCCCTTTTCTATTCTAGGAGCAACGGCATCTGACTCTAAAGCACCACCCATACCCATCGTAGCCTTAGCGTAATAAATTGGGTACCCACCATTGTTTTCATTAAAGCTAACAACTCTTACCAATCTAACCCCGAGCTCTTTTGCCAAAATGTCCGCTTTTGTCTTCGCGTCATCGATGGCTTTCTTTCGAGCTTCTGCTTTTAGAGCGTCTTCGTCATCAATTGCAAAGTTTGGTCCAGAAATATCACTTACTGATAATTTACCCAAACCTTCAACAATCTTCCCCGTATCATCTGTGTTTCGTATTTTGACACTTATTGTTTCTGAAACTTCGTATCCAATAAGAACTTGTTTCCCTGGCTGACAGTTTCCAGCAACACACATTTCTGCTGAAGGTCTCTGGTAATCGTATTTAGGATAGGCGTTATAGTTGGTTGTCTTTATATCCTTATCTTGAACACCTGATTTTTTCAAGAAATCAACTGCTGCACTTATGCGAGTAGTGACGTCTTTTTGAGCAACATCCATTGTCTTTGCTTCCTTGGTTGCAGAAAAAGTAATAGTAGCAATATCTGGAACTGCAAAAACTTCTCCGTTTCCTGATACTGAAATTACGCTTCCTGGCTGAACTCCAGCACCAATGTATTTGTACTCCTTAAAAACCGACATTGTCTGACCCATTAAGTAAACAACAACTAAAACACCTGCTATTTGCCCTATTGAAAATAGACGTGTTTTTATTTTTTTCATCATCTCAACCTCATTTGTGTTATCCATAGTAATTTTTGTTAGATTATTAAATTAAAATTATTAAGCTGTTTCTCCGCTACCCGAAAGATAACGTTTCCACATTATAACGCCAAAAGCAAAAAGTGTCGTTGATGTAATCGCCGAAAGGATGCAGTAGAAGCAAAAAGCGTTAATAACAAAGGCTTGAAGGTAAAGAAAATAAATAGAAGCAATAAACCCAACTACAGATAAAGCAGAAAATAATTTAATTAACTCTACTTTTTTAGTCTCAAAATAAAACAAAGCGATTAGAATAATGGTGAGGTAATAAAGTATCCCTATAACCGAAAGTGGAACACCCAAAATTACTGCGTACGGGCTTTG
The DNA here is from genome assembly GCA_041661305.1 of Candidatus Paceibacterota bacterium. Taxonomy (NCBI): domain Bacteria; kingdom Bacillati; phylum Minisyncoccota; species Minisyncoccota bacterium. Next base: position 35,219 of record JBAZUR010000003.1, on the reverse strand, counting down.
AGCAACAGTATCGCACCCAGTAAAAACAAAACATGGAATTGGTCCGCCAAGAAAACGCTTCGCCGTAAGGTATACCGAATCTAAAAAGCCGATAAAACCAACAAGACCAATACCTAAAAGAAAAATATTAGGAATTACTTGTTGTTGTAGCTGTGATTGTTTGATTGAGAAGATCTCTAAAAGCTTCATAACTTTGTGGGTTTTGTATTTTTTTACCATTAATAAAAAATGTTGGAGTCGAATTCAATCCCATTCTAATAGAACTCTTGTAAGCATCGACTATCTTGTCCTTTAGTTCTTTTGAGTCTAGGTCAGCAGTAAACTTCGCAACATCTAAACCAAGCTCTTCTGCATAATCGATAAATATCTCACGTGCTTTTGGATTACTCCCCCAAGTTGTTTGGTTTTCAAAAAGCTTATCGTGCATCTGCCAAAATTTACCCTGCTTTCCTGCTGCTTCAGAGGCAACAGCCGAAAGAACAGAGGTTGGATGAATTTCAATCAAAGGAAAATGGCGATAGGAGAACTTAACTTTACCTTTAAAGTCTTCTTCAACTAGTTTTTTGACGATTGGATGATATAGCGCACATGCTGGACATTGGAAATCGCTATACTCAACTAGCTCTAATGTCGCTGTTTCGCTTCCCCTAACCCAATCATTAGCAGTAATTGCGCTTGTAGTTTCTGCCCCACCAGTTCCCGCTCCACCATTTTTTACAGACCAAACAATTCCCGCAGTTGCTCCAATAATTACAAACACCGTAATACCCCAAGTAATCACTTGTCTAATAATCCTACTATTTTCTTTCGCCTTATCGGCCTCACGGCGTTCTTCTTTTCGTGTTTTAGTCGGAACACTACCGATATTTTCTTCATTCATATTTGCAATAATAGCAAAATCAGAGATAAAAACAAAAACACCACATTTGTGGTGTTTTTGTTTATTTGTTTATCTTGAATTAGTTATGAACATCACACTTTCCACCTGCGCATGCTTCACAGCGAGATGACTCACAACGTGGACATCCAGAAAGCATTAGAAGTCCGCCAACGATTGCCAAGTTTTTCAAAACTGAAACCATCTGACCAGCGTCACCAGCAAACCATCCCTTAAGATGGAAGAAATAAGTTGCAACAACCGTAAAACCTATTAAAGCCCAGGCTGCACAGCGCTTACCCCAAGAGCCAATAACAAGAAGGACTCCAGCAATCACTTCAAGCAAGCCAGCTGCCCATGCCAAAAATAATGGGTATGGTAGTCCGGCACTTGCGATGTAACCTGCTGTACCTTCAATACCAGTCAACTTCCCGTAACCGGCGTAAATAAATAGCGCTGCGATAAATACACGAATCGCAACCTTACAGAAACAGTGCCCTTTTCCACACATACCTTCACATTTTCCTTCCATCATATGTTTGTTTAATTACTAATTATTAATTTGTTTCAAGGGATATTATACCAAGAGCGAAAAAACAGCGCCACATATAAGTAGGCACCATTTTACAAAAGCATTCTCACTAAACGGAGGTCTTCAAAAGAATATTTACCTTTAAACTTTTCAAAGACGGGAGTTAGTTTCCAGTCGTCGCTTTTTTTAAACTCTTTTTTTATTTCAGATAAATTTTTCCTCACCAACGAAGAAAGAATTCCTTCAATATCTTTATTTAAAATCTTTTTTTCTCCATGTAATTTTTCAACGTGAGAAAGAATTGTCGCTTCTGTTAATTTGCGTTTTTTTGCAATTTCTTTGAGACTCTCTCCTTTTTTAAAACACTCGAGTGTTTCTTCATACGTTGATGGTCCTTTCTTTTTCCGCGCCTTACCGCCGAAAATGGCGCTCTCCCTTTTTACAGCTCCGACAAATTTTCCCCCACAAGCGTCAATAAAATTTTTATGCATCTTTAAAAGCTCATCTTTTGGAATTTTTTCAAAACCATCAACAGCCTCGTCTGACAAAAATCTAAACGATTCATCTTTATCCAAAATTTCAGGGTGCACCTGAAAAGTACGGGCATTCCAACCAATAAGGTGTAGCCCGGAAAGTCTTCTCACTCGAGAAAGAGCAACATATCCTTGCCCAAACTCGAAAACAGAAGATAAGTCCATTACAGCCGCGTCTAAGCTCATTCCTTGGCTTTTGTGCACTGTAATCGCCCAAGCGAGCCTAAGTGGCACTTGTGTAATCCTTGCTCTTATAACCCCGTTTTCTTCAACAGCCCATTCAAGTGGCGCTGTTTCAATGGTTGCCCCGTTTACAGTTTTAACAAGAGGGTGTCCACTCGTACTTCCAAACCCAACAACCGTACCAAGCGTGCCATTAACAAATCCTTCTCTTGGATTATTTTTTGTGAACATTACAGAAGCGCCAACCTTAAGGGTTAATTTTTCTGGAGATAAGCATCCTTTTATGAGACCGGCGACTAATGCTGGCGCTCCTTGCGACGCCATTTCAAAAACCCGTATTTCACTTTCTATTTTCGAAAGAGTGTCATCGTTCACACGATCAACATCAGCGTTATGTGAAAAAAGTTTTGGGATACCCGCTGGGGCAGAGGTATGTGCAATTTTTCTTTTTTCAATATGAACCATATGGTCCTCATTAAAATCATTTGTTCGAATGGAAGATAAAATAGAAAGAAAAATTTTGTCGTCCTGTCTGTGTTGTTCCGTGAGGTAGCAAACAATCGGCTTCGCCCGTTCCCACGCCGAAGAGTCACAAGCAAAGCGTGCGACTGGGGACTCCATAAGCGTATCTTGATAATTATCTCCCCTCTCTGTTTTAACTATTGGTGGAAGCTGAAAAAAATCTCCGACAAAAACAACCTGTAAACCGCCAAACGGTTCTGCGTTTTGTTTAACTTCACGACAGACTGCATCAACCATTGTTAATGTCTCAGCCGAAAGCATCGAAACTTCGTCGATAATCAAAATCTTTGTTCGACGAAGACGCTTACTTACATATTCACTCCCTGCAATTTTATCCAAATCATATTTATCAAGTTTGTTTTTTATTCCAATACCGCTCCATGAGTGGATAGTCATTCCTCCGATATGTGTGGCAGCGATTCCGGTTGAGGCAGTAATCGCCGGCTCAATATTATATGAGTGTAAATAGTTCACGTATTCATTCACAGTGTGAGTCTTACCGCTCCCAGGCTCACCAGTCAAGAAAACATTCGCTCCGGTCTTCAAAATATTAAGCGCCTCGTCTTGAGTCATAGAAACAGATTATAACAGAACGCTTTGTATTGCCTGATACAACTTTAGTTTCCCTTAAACTCCTCCCTAACCTCCATCCAAAGTTTACCGAGATGATTTTCTCCATCCTTATTTGGTCCCCAACCCCAATATGCATCACGCCACGAATCCTCAATAAGCTCTTTGTCCCCTGATTCCAATAATTTCTTCTTTACGTACGGATGCTGTTCGACTTTTGCTCTCAAAATATCTTTCATGATTGAAAGTTTAACTTCACTCCAATCTTTTCGGCGCTTGTCATTATTGGTTTTCGTAAATTTAAGAGCCTCATGCGCCGAACGTGTGTTTCTTACTTGATCCTTCATTTCCTCGTTTTCAAATTTTTCCGAATGATATGCATGTTCCGAGGTTGGATAAAGTTTCCCTTTCCACTCTATGGCGAAAGATGAAAAATTGGAAAACACGTAAAACTCGTGTTCGTAAAAAAATATTTGTTTTTCTGTGTCGTTCCCGTGCATATTAAAAATATATAAATTATCTATTAATTTTTATTTTTCACACTCAAAACTAAATTTTGGAAAAGCGAAGCGACGGTCAATGGCCCCACCCCGCCTGGCACTGGCGTTATAGCCTTAACTATATTTTTGACCGCCTCAAAATCTACATCACCAACAAGTTTACCATCCACTTTGTTTATCCCGACATCAATAACTACCTGCCCGGATGAAACGTGTTTTTTGCCGATGAGTTTCGGCTTTCCTGTGGCAACAATTAATATCTCGGTATTTTTTGTTTCAGTTGCCAAGTTTTTGGTTCCCGAATGGCAGACGGTCACCGTCGCGCCATTGTTTATCAAAAGAAGCGCCAATGGTTTTCCTAGCCAAGGAGAACGACCAACAACAACTATCTTTTTTCCACGAATAGAGACTTTGTAATATTCAAAAAGCGAAACAATCCCTTTTGGTGTTGCTGGAAGAAAACCACTTTCGTCGTTTGTAATTAGTTTCTTTAAATTTACTGAAGTTAAACCGTCAACATCTTTTTTGGGAGAAATGGATTCAATAATATTAAACGAGTTTAATTGCTTCGGTAATGGTAATTGAACAATAATTCCAGAAACTTTTTTATCAATATTACATTTCAAAACAACAGAGAGTAGTTTCTTTTCTGTAATATTTTCTTTAAATTTCAGATGTGTCACTTTCGCACCAATTCGTTCCCCAAAAATCTTTTTTTGTTTTATGTATGAGTCAGAATCAGCGCGACTGCCAATCTGAATAATCACCAACTGTGGTTTTGTTTTAAATCTTTTTACTTCGCGCGACAAAAAATCCACTATTTCATCGCGCACAATTTTACCGTCTAAGATCTTAACCATTAACCCAGTGTCGCCATAAACACAAAAACCGTCAAGTTATGGATTGAATTTGGGGTGCCTATCGGGATTTGGGGTCAAGTTTCTAAGCTCGCAGACTCGCTAAGAACTTTCTCCCCGGACTCGCCGACAAGCACTCGCTTCGCTCGTCTTGTGTACTGGCTCCGTCTTTCAAATCCCGATAGGCACTCCCTAAATATAGTCACCGAACGCATACGCGTTCGTCTCGTTATTTTGGGGTGCCTATCGGGATTTGAACCCGAACTGAGAGTTCCACAAACTCTAGTGCTAACCATTACACTATAGGCACCATATATCAGTCGCTTTATTTATATGTAGGCGACTGCTCAGTTATACCAGAATTTTTGTTCGAAAGTCTAGCGAGCGCGTAAAGAAGTGAGGATAACCGATTTAAATAAGCGAGTGTTTGTTCTCCAACTTTTACCTCTCCCTCTTCAACAACCGCCACCACTCTCCTCTCAGCTCTCCTTGATAAGGTACGCGCAAAGTCAAAACTAGAGGCAAGCTCTGTCCCTCCTGAAACAAAAAAAGTTTTTATTGGAGGTAGTTCTTTTTCAATCCCGTCAATAATCTCCTCAACTTCTTTTACTTTTTCTTCGTCAATTGTTTTGTCTGACCCAGCAAGTTCTGCCTGTACGATAAAAAGATTTTGTTGGACTCTATTTATTATTTCCTCGGTTTTTAAATCCCTCGAAAGCACCTTGCAAACACCAAGAAAAGAATTAATTTCATCAAGCGTTCCGAGAGCCTCAGCGATAGCCGAACTCTTAGACATTTTTTGGTCACAGCCAAATGTTCCAGTCATCCCTTTGTCTCCTTTTCGTGTGTACAACATAAGACAATCGTATCATCTTAGAGATAGGTTGACGAAATAATAATTTAATCGTAAAGTTCGACTAGTTTAACTCTTTGAGAAAGGTAGGTGTCTCGTGCAAAACAACCATATTGCCGCTTGTCAGTTCCTTAAAACGGGACAGCAAAGCGACTGTCGTTGCGAAGAAGAGGTTCTGCACTACATGAGCCTCACAATGATTTCGTTTGGTCTTTTCCTTGTCGAACTCCTTGGTGGCATTTTCTTTGGAAGCTTGGCTCTCATTTCCGACTCGTTCCACGTGCTTGTGGATGGGTCCGAGAGCTTCGTTTCCATGATTGTGTCCAAGCGCGCCAGGACAAGTACGGACGAGAAAATGCTTCGCCGGCGTGGCGGGTACCTCAGTGCAATTCTGCTTATCGGCGTCGCTCTATGGATCATCGTCATCGAAGCTCCGGACCGAGTGGCAAACCCGCACGAAATACAGGTGGGGTACATGATCATGCTTGGCTTTGTTGGTCTTGTTGCGAATCTTTTTATGTACTTCATGCACATCAACGCGCACGAGGAACATAAAAACGAAACGCATTGGTGGCAAGAGCTCCATATCGTTGTCGACACCGGCGCAAGCGTGCTTGTCATATTTGGCGGTATCGCTATCTGGATGACTGGGGTTACCATCATTGATCCGATACTTTCGTTCTTTTTGGGTGGACTCATTCTCTTCATCGCCCTGCGCCGACTCCTAGTCAAACCAAGCACTGGTCATGACCATTGTGGGCACGACCACTATCACCACCACTAGCTAGGCCTCGTGGAAAAAACCCTGCGATAACATCAAAGGGTTTTTTTAACTAAAAGCTATAAAATGGAAAAATATTAAACATGGGTGTATACTCTTCGCCAGCTGAAAAAAGGTTCATTCGATAAGAAAAGGAGATGCATAATGATCAAAAGAACGAAACACGGGAGAGTCTCTAGGGGCAGTGAGCACGGAGAATTACCATGCAAAGAATGTCTTGAATCAACCACTGGAAAGGAGGTAGTGCTAGTCTTCTACCCGAAAGACATTCACGCCGAACGGCATCACACAAAATGTTTCTTGGACGAAAATCCGCACTTCAAGGCTCGTTACGATATTGTTATGGCGACAATGGCGATAACCGGCGTATCCGAGCCATCATTCCAAAGGAGCTGTAATTTGTGCGGCTTCTCGACAAAAGGAGAAGATATCATCGTCTTCGCTGCCTCAATTTCAGGAGAGGTATATAAACGAAAACTGTTCGCCCACCTCTCCTGCTTCATGGGAACAAATGTCGTACGACATGCGCCAGACGTCCGTATCGGCAGAGAGTAAGAAGTTCCTTTTGAGTAAGGACCCCGTAAGGGGTCCTTTGTTTTTTGTATAAAAAAAAGGGGGGGGCTCGACTAAGAACATTTTTACTCGTCGTCTCTCGTAAAAATTTCTTAGCCATGTCCATTATTGTGTTTTTGGGTCACAGATAATTTTCTGCTGAAAATTTTCGCGAAGTCCATCGGTGGTTGATGGACACCTGTGGACGGCCCGGCTCGGTCCGTCGACCTCCGCCTCACAAAGCTAAAAACATGCTATCCCTAGCATGTTTTCTTAACGCTTTGTGCCCAAGGGGGGGGACTCGGTCACGAGTTACTAATTCGCTTCGCTCATAAGTACTCTCGACCCCACCTCGTGATTTCAAAAAGTAAGGAGGAAAACTTTTTGAAATATCACTCCGGCTTTCGATTCCCCTAGACCAAAAATAAAAACCGGCACGAAGCCGGATTATATTTTTGGTGCCCAGGGGGGGACTCGAACCCCCATGCCTTGCGGCGCTACCACCTCAAGGTAGTAAGTCTACCAATTTCTCCACCTGGGCATATTTCCCCCATTAAAGAGAGGAGCTCACTTTCGTGAGCTCCTTCATCTTACTCTGACTTAGTTTCTGTTTCAACTACTTCTGCTTCTGTTTCTTTTCCAATTGGAATACCTTTATACAATTCGCTTCTCATTTTTCTCTTAATTTCTTTTGCTGCTTTTTCGCGAACATAATACAATTTTGCTCGTCTAACTTTTGCTCGACGAATGATTTCTACCTTATCGATAGACGGAGAATAAAGTGGAAAAATTTTCTCAACACCAACACCACTTGCAACGCGACGAACTGTAAACATAGAGCCTGACTCAAGTCCGTGTTTACGCGATAAAATTATACCCTCAAAACCTTGAAGGCGAGTCTTGCCATCTTTTTCTTTGATTTTAGTCCACACACGAACAGTGTCGCCCGCGCGGATATCTAGCTTCTTTCTTGCCTCCACATCTACTGGAGAAAGTTTTACATTCATAGTTGCCATAACGAAAGGTAATCTAACACACGAAATGATACTATGCAACAGATTTAATAGCCCCCTCGAAATCTGTCGGTACAGGAGCTTCTACTGTACTGTTTTTCCCGGATGGCAGTAAAAAGCTTATGTCCCGAGCATGTAGAGCTGGCCTGTCAAAAGAAAGCCCTCCCCCTAGCTTCCCTGCATATAAATTGTCACAAACAATTGGGTGTCCTATCGCTTTAAGGTGCACCCTAATTTGGTGAGTTCGTCCTGTTTTTGGAAATAATTCAAGTAGTGAATATTTTTTTATCTCTCCTCCAACTTTTTTCTCAATATGTCCGACGGTTTTGTATGTGGTCACAGCCTGACGCAAATCACCCTTAGCTCCACGCGAGGCAGACCTCTTTCTAAAATCAGCAGAGCTTCTTCCAATTGGTCTATCAATAACACCGCGTTCGTTTTTTACAGAACCATGAACTACAGCGATATATGTTTTCTTTATACTTCGCTCTCTAAACTGTTTTTTTAAAAATCTGTAAGCGTGGGTATTTTTAGCGATAATAAGCACACCGGTTGTGTCTTTATCTAAACGATGAACGATGCCTGGGCGATTTATTATTTTTATAGAACCATCTTTACTGTGAAATCGTGCTGGCTCACCAATCTCTTTCATTTCTGGGCGTGTTTTTAGAATCCAATCTGAGATGGTTTTATCTTTTGTTCGTCCATCTCCATGCACCATAATCCCCGCCGGCTTATTTATCACCAGAACATCCTCGTCTTCATATAAAATTTTAGGGGCAGCCATTTATTTTCCAAGTCTCCTTTCGCGGGAAACATATTCGGTTAGTATTTTATAAAATTCTTTTTTCGTTAAAGCAGGCCAATTTGTTTTAGTGAAAAAAAGTTCACTATAAACACCTTGCCAAGGCAAGAAACCAGAAAGCCTAACCTCACCACTTGTTCGAATGATTAGGTCTGGATCTGGAATATCTTTTGTAAAAAGAAAAGAAGAGAACATTTTCTCGTCCAATTTCTGTATCGCTGATACACCCTTCTCCTTAACAAGTTTTTTAATGGCAGAAATTATCTCGGATCTTCCACTGTACGAAACCGCAAGTCCTATTGTTTGGTTCTTTGCAAACTTTGCGGTTTCTTCTTCAAGTTTTCTTGCCGCCATAACAATATCCCTTGGAAATCTATCTAAGTCCCCTAAGAAAACAATACGTGCTTTTTCTTTTTTTAATTCTTCCGCCTCTTCTATAACCATTCTCCTAAAGAGCGCGAGGAGAAAATCAACTTCGTGCTTTTTTCTCTCCCAATTTTCTGTTGAAAAAGCAAAGGCGATTACATTTTTTACACCCGCTTCTCTTGCCCATTTAGCAAAATCCTTCAACTTCTCATAGCCAGCGTGGTGCCCTTCGTAAACAGCAAGATTCTTAGCCTTAGCCCATCTGCGATTGCCGTCCATAATAATACCAACGGTCTTGGGTGCTTTTGTTTTTGAAAAAATGTTATTCATTTCCGTAATACACTATCTTGAAATCAGAAAATTCACCAGTCGCATCTAACCACTTGGCTTCAACATTATCAACACGAGAAAGTATTGAGCCACTTCTTAATAATAGCAATAATTGCTCTAGCTTGCTGTGTTCCCCCTCAGCTACTACAACTACTGACCCATCTCTTTTGTTCTCTACAGTACCACCCAACCCTAAAGCAGATGCTTTCCTTTGCGTAAAATCACGAAACATTACGAGCTGGACCCGCCCGGTAATCCTGCATTCTAAGCGTTCTTTCATTTGTGAAATTATAGACGGGATTAAATACAGAGCAAGTTTTCTCTAAGCAAATTGATTTATCTTGCAAGATACGGTACCCTAAATTTGTTTAGGACGGTTAGCTCAGTTGGTGGAGGGAAAAGTTGCACTTTTCCCGTTTACAAAAAGTGTTTCGTTTATTGGTGGGCGGTTAGCTCAGTTGGTAGAGCAACTCGTTTACACCGAGAAGGTCACAGGTTCGAGTCCTGTACCGCCCACCAATAAACTAAGCCCTTCGAGAAGGTCACGGGTTAACGCGCCGTCGCGCTCCAGCTGGCACCAAATAAAAACACTCGCTTAAGCTCTTTGGTGGTCACGCATAATTTCTTGCTAGAAATTTGCTCGACCCCGCCTCGCGCCGTCGCGCTCCGGCTGGCACCAAATAAAAACACTCGCTTAAGCGAGTATTTTTATTTGGTGCCCCCGGGAGGAATCGAACCTCCATTAACGGCTTAGAAGTCCGCAGTTCTATCCATTGAACTACAGGGGCAAGCACTCAACGACTCTACCCTGTCTAAAGAGAAGGGTCAACAATTTTTGGTGGTGACTTTAAAAGATCCTGAAGTCCAGCCTCCCTTTTTTCAATAACACCCGCAGCCTTCTCAACCTTTCCTTTATCAAGTCGAGCAATTGAATCAGTCGACAATTCAGATACAGGGAGAAGCTCTCTTTTGTTTATAGAAAAAAAGAAAATGGTCGTCGTTATTAATATTAATATATTAATAAGAATAAAAAATATAAGCATTAGGTTCCAATCTCTGGTCGCCCGAAGCTCGATTCTTTCTGGGTCACGGTCAAACCAACGAAGAATTCTCTCTAGTCTGTTTTTGGTTTTTTGTTTGTAAATTGATAATTCCATAAATAAATTTTACTTATTAAGAAACCCTTTTAGAACTATAGAGAACTCAGCGTTCCATTTTGTCTCCTTTGGTGAAATATCTTTTACACTTTCTTTACTAATATTAAATCTATTAATAACAACCTCAAACGGTAAAGATTCAAGCAAGGAAGCTAAGTGAAAAAGCTGAGAAAAAGTTCCACTACTAGTGAAATCAACCTTTAAAGAGCTTACACTTTCAACTTCCACGGTCGAAATTTTTACGGGCGCGCTTGCTTCAACCCCAAGCGCTTCTATTTGCTCAATAAAACGAACGATGTCGCGGTTGGTAATAAAATACAAATCAAGCTTAGCTCTCTCTTTTGAAAGACTGTCGAGAGTTCTTTTTAGGTAAGAAGTTTCTTTTTGTCCTTCAGAATATTTAGCCAATTCGTTAACTGCTCTTTGTATATCTTTTTCTTTATTTTGCATCGTATAAACAACGGCCCCACATACTGAAAAAACCAAGATATTCAACCCAATCATCAATCCTAGTATTTGTTTGGTTTTTCTTCCTTTTATCATTTTATTTTAAGGTTGCAGAAATTATAAAATCTAAGTTTTTTTCTTTAACCAAACTTCCGACAGGTAAATCAATTTTAGAAAAAATTTGTGCACTCTCAAGGGCTTTAACAAAAGAAAGTGCTTTGTCTCTACTCAAGGCGACACCACTAATTGAAACGTTACCGCTATTTTGAGCTGCGTCGTAAGAAATTCTCTGTATGTACACGCCATCAACTTTTTTTGAAACAACAACTGAAACAATCTCCACAACACTACGTTTTTGAACCGGAGAAAGTATTACCGAAACACGGTCATTTAAATCTCGTACAGCAAGTTCTGTCTCAGCGTCGCGACGCTCAAGAGAAAGATGTTTCGCCACATCAAGACTATCTAATACTGTTTTATATTTACTCTCAAATAAAATATAAGTTGGCAAAGACAACAGAATGGCAATGGCTCCAGTACACAACAAGAGAAGGAAGAAAACGACCAAAAGCCTCCGTCGATATTCTTCGGTAATCTGTATTTTTTCTTCTTTTGGAATTAAGTTAATCATGTCCCCAAAAACCACCCAAGGCCAAGCCAACTGCGGTGGCATAACGAAGTGAGTCATTAAATTCTATCTCTGGAATAAAACCGTCTCTATAATCAACGTTAGTCCAAATATTAGCGCGCTCAACAGGGACCTTAAGACTTGCAGAAAGATAATCTGTTAACCCAAGTAAGTTAGCATCCCCTCCGCAAAGAATTATTTTTTCAATCTTCTCTTTGTCTTTTCCACCACCCTCTTTGTATGTATGCCAATAGACATAGTGTTTATTTATTTCATCGCGCAAAACAGAGATTGGTCCAATAAGAGCCTGAAAGAGGTCATTCTTGCCAGCACTTTTTCTAATCCCTTTCTCCCTCTTCATTAACTCTGCTTCTTCGGGAGATACCTTGAAGCTCTTTTCAATTGCTTCGTTAAGTGAGTGCCCCCCCACAACATCGAGTGTTGAAGTAAACATCAGCACACCTTCACTCACAACGGATATTCCAGTTCTGGTTTCGCCAAAATCAACCACCATGTAAGTTCTTTTGTCTTTTCTTTTTATAACTGCCCTCGCGATAGCTTGCGCTTCAATTTCAAAAACAAGGGGTGTTAAATTAGTTCCCTCAAACAAATCAAAGTAGTTTTGAGCCACTCCTTTTGGTAAAACAGAAACTTCAATATCATAACCACTTTCGTCCTCGCTGATTATTTCATAATCAAAAACAACTTCGCTCGCCTTGAGTGGAACATAGTTTTCAAGTTGAAGATCGATACTCCCTCTTAATTCTCTCAATCTAACTCGTGGTACTTTCATGCGGAATAAGTAAGCTTCTTCTTCAGAAAGTGAAACATTAGTAAAAGAAAATTTTTGTTCTGTCCCTATGACACGGAGCACTTCTTTCATTCCAGAAATATCTTTAAGCTTCCCTGCCTCCATTAATCCTTTGTGAACTTTCTTTTCGCCGTAGCGTCCAATAGAGAAATGACTACCTTTTCTTTCTAGTTCCAAAAAGCGAATTGATTGATCAGAAATATCAAGGCCGATAGCCGGCATAGCCATGTACTCTGGAACAGGAAAGAACTTTTCGAGTGCGTTCATTTGTTAATATTATACGGCACAAACTTCTTTTAGAAAACGTAGATAACAAGAACAACCAAAAGAATAGCAAAAATTATTGCCGCAATATTAAAATAGCGATAAACAAGACTTCCGATTTTTTCTCCAAATGTTTTGAATAGATATGCCACAACAAAAAATCTCATACCTCGACCAATGAACGAAGCAACAATAAACGTAAGTAAATTTATTTTAAAAAAACCAGCAGCTATTGTGAAAACCTTGTAAGGAATCGGTGTAAAAGCCGCGAGAAATATAGCCAAAAAAGCATTACCAGAAAAAAGCTGTTCAACTTGATGAAAGGCATCTTCGGCGTGATAAAAAGAAATTAGTGGGGCTCCGATTAAACTAAAGAAAGAATATCCTATCAAGTACCCAAATAACCCCCCGACCACACTTGCTCCAGTTGTGATAAGTGCGAGCCTAAACCAACTTGCGCCTTTTTTTGCAATCAATATCGCGGAAAGAAAAAGATCTGGTGGAATAGGGAAAAAAGATGATTCAGCAAAAGAAATACCGGCAAGCCACCACGGAGCGCTTTCTTTTGAGCTATGGTGCATGGTCCACCTGTGAAGCTTATCGCGAGTATTATCAAAAAAATCTCTCATGGTTTAGGCAACCTTTGTTCCTGGAGTAACCTTAACTCCTGGTTCTATAGTCGTAAGCATATCTTCACCAACAGCATATAAAATCATTCCTTGGCTCTCAATTCCCCGGATTGTACGTGTCTCTAAGTTGGAGAGTATTGGCACCTGCTTCCCCACCAAAACAGCTGGGTCAGAATAATGTGAAGCAATACCCGACAAAATAGTGCGCGGTGCTTCTTCCCCTAAATCAACGGAGAATTTTATTAGTTTATCCGCATCGGGAACTTTCTCAGCTGAAAGAATTGTGCCAATTTTTATTTCTAGTTTTTTGAAATCATCAATATTTATCATAATTTTTAATTCTAAGTTTTTAATTTTTAAACAATGTTTTAATGCAGTCTTTTTTGAATTAAGTCATTTGGATTATTTATTTTGAAATTTAAAATTTGGAATTACCTGCATTTCTCTTATCCAAATACCTTTGTAAAATTAATGTCGCCGCGGCAGCATCAATATCCTTACCCTTTTGTCTCCCTTGCTCAAAAAAAGAAATTCTGTGTGCTTCAACCGAAGTCAGATACTCTTGTTCAAAAAAAACCGGCAGTCCTGTTTCTTTTTGAATGACGCCAGCAAATTCACGCACGGCAACCATTATTTCATTTTCTTTTCCTTTGTCGTCGCGTGACTCACCAATGACAACCCCCGAGACACTATTTTCGTCACATATTTTTTTCAACTCCTCTATTATGGTTTTTCCATTAAGAACAACCTTAAAAGGAAAAGCTAAGCTGTGAGTTTCGTCGGAAAGAGCCAGACCAATCCGCTTCCCACCATAATCAATTCCTAAAAGTCGCATAAAGGTATCTTACTTCAAAAAACAAACTCTGCCGAGAGATAATTGCCAGCTTGAGCATTTTTGCTATGATAGGCCTACTTCGGTTTAATAACTGATTTTAACGGATGGGTGGCTGAGTGGTCTAAAGCACTAGTCTTGAAAACTAGCGTACCGCAAGGTACCGTGAGTTCGAATCTCACCCCATCCGCAAATTGAAGCGCAGCGAAAAGCTGCGGATGGGAGCGAGCAAACTGCTTTGCTCGCGTGTGAGATTCGAAAAGCACAGCCTTATTTTTGTTTTGCGAAGCAAAGGCAAAAATGGCGAGCTGGGGTCGAGAGAAATTTCCGCCAGGAAATTTACTCGTGACCGAATCTCACCCCTCGCTTAAATAGTAGCAACAATGAACAACTACAACATTAAAGCTTCGCCAATATCAGGAAAAGGGGTCTTCTCCACCAGACCAATATTAGAAAACGAAAGTATCGGCCTTTCTTTTGTTCACCAAAATAATACTGGTAATCCTGACCATGATTACGCACGAACAGAGTTGGGGAAGTTCGCTAATCACAGCAATACCCCAAATATGCAGTTAGCAGTCACTGGTAAAAATATATATTTTATAGCAACTAAAAACATAGAGTCTGGTGAAGAACTCACGGTCAACTATCATACGTTCCCATGGGAAGGAAAACGTGAATTTTAAACCACAAAGGTTTCTTTCTTCTCCCGTTCATGCTAATTTTTCCTTAGCTTAACGTACCTTCTTAAATCGAAAGGAGTAACCGTGAATATCTTGTCGACATACGCAAACCGCCCTGACCTGAACTGGTTTCAAAAGCTATCGTTTATCATTGACGACGGTATCAGGCAAAACCAGCACGCCCGAGCGCTGTACCGCTGGGGATTCTTTTTACCCACAAAAGTAAGGTTCGTTCTAGACCAAATGTGGGTGAATTTTGGTGTACTCCCTCTGTTTTTCCTTCTGCTGTGCTGGGAAATCTCCCGCTTCATTTTTCCGAACAGAAACTGGCACACCCAAGTGACTGTGCTTACCCTGTTCACGGCGACCATCATCGCAACGGAAGTGTTTCTGCCGTATTTTGGATGGGGACTCCTTCTGATGTTTTGCGAGTTCTTCTTTGGTTTTTGGTTCCTAGACCTCATGCAAAACTATGACAACGCTCTTCGTAGAGAGATAGCTGATCATAAGTAAGAGCCTCCCACAAAAAAAGCCACCTTCGCGGTGGCTTTTTCTTTAACCTGGTGTGTTATGAAGTTTTTATGCATAGCGCCAATAGGCGCTTCCCCTTTACGTTGGAGTTCGTCTTTCTATAATTTTTTCAAAAAGTGCCTTCTTCATGCCTATTATAACTAGGCAATAAATTTATTTGTTACGAAACACTTAAAGTTTGACGGGAATGTTTAAACACCTGCAAAGACCCTAGAATATTGCGTACCTCAACCACTAGAAGAAACAGTGCCACGAGCAATGTTGCTTTCACCGCAAGCTCTGTGTTTGAAACCGCAGAAAACCAAAACTGGTATTGTCTTACAAAATCAAAATTCTTTGGGGTATTCTCAATCACATGCTGGATAGAAACCAAAACACTTAGTGCTCCCGCTGAAACAACAAGAAAAACCAACGGGAAAAGCGGTGAGTTTAAAATTCTCCTTGTTTTGTAGATGAAGTGAACTCTCCACATTACCTTTTCTTTAATTTTATTTATTTGTTCCATATTTTTTAAACTACGTTTCGAATGATTCATTTATTTTCTTAAGTTCTTTTTTGGCTCGATGCATTCTCGCTCGCACGACACCTTCTGTCACCCCTTCTTTCTCTGCAATCTCTTGATAAGAAAGATCGTCAACAGTGTGCCATGTCACGGTGCGCCTTAACGTCTCCGAAAGTCGTGACACTAAAGACATTAAATGGTCTGTGGAAAGCTTTTTATCAATATACGAAAGGTCTATCGGGTCGGCAATCACTTCGGCAAGTTCTGGGTCAAGCGCAACAAAAACTTCTTTTTCTCTTTTGTTCTTCTTTAAAAGCGTGAGGCAGGTGTTAACAAGGATTTTATACGCCCATGACTTAAAGGTTGCTCCAGGGACTTCTTTAAAACGCGATGCGTTTGCGTATATTTTTACAAAAGCTTCTTGCACAGCATCTTCCGCATTTTCTTCGTTACGGAGCATCATATTCGCTTTTCGAAGTAGTGCTGTCTGATATCGATCGACTATTTCTGCAAAATAGCTGGGGTTTTCAATAGACCGATACAGTATTTCTTCATCAGAAAGTACCCCTTCTATTTCTTCTACTTCACTTAATGCCATGTCCGTATTATACAACACGGAAGAGCGCGACAGTCGAAGTCCGCCCCACCGCCATTTATTTCGTTTTCGACCTTTCATTTATTAAAACCTAAAAACTCCCCAAAAAGTTACATTGCAAATTCTAAATTCCTTGTCTTCTGTTATAATATTTAGATGATTGCTCCTCAAAAAATTTCTTGGATTGCAACAGAGTACGAACACAACCATAAAGATCCTGATTGGTTTTGGGCTCTTTGGATTGTAGCTGTTTCAGGAAGTGTTGCAGCTTTCATCTATGGAAATGTTTTATTTTCATTTCTTATCCTTCTCTCCGCTTTTGCCATAGCAACACACGCAAACAAAAAACCTTCGCCGATTCTTTTTGAAATTAGCGAGAAAGGAGTACGTTCTGGTGGAGTTTTATATCCATACGAAAACCTTGAGGCTTTTTGTATTTCAGACGACTCAATCAACAAAAAATTACTACTTCAATCAACGCGCCTTCTTATGCCACTTCTTGTAATTCCACTTGGGGATACCAACCAAGAAAATGTAGTTAACTTACTAAAAGAGTTTTTGGAGGAAAAAACATTACATGAACCGATAGCTCAAAAAATTTTCGAGAATTTTGGTTTTTAGGTAAAAATTAGACAAGTAATGGCGATTTTGCCTGTTGTATGTTATATCTTATGTGTTAAATAGAGTTTGCCCTCGTCGTTCAATGGATAGGATTCAAGTTTGCGGTACTTGTGATGCAGGTTCGATTCCTGCCGAGGGCACATGAAAATATAAAGTGGTCACATATACTTATGTGACCACTTTATATTTTTACTATCTTGTCTCGGCAGGAACCGAACCGCGGGCCGCAACTCGCGAAGAGCGAGTGTAGGTTTCGAGCATAGCAATGCGAGAGGCGATTACTGATTATGTCCGAGAAACTACTTCGAACAAAGCGAAATAAAAATTTAGTAACTCGTGACCGATGAACTAATATGTCTTCAAAATTATTCGTGACCGATCCCCCCTCTTTTTTTCCTCCCTCCCTACCCCTGTGTCTTTACCCACTCCATATATCCTCCTTCTAGATTATAAACATCTCCAAAATCAAGTGCCTCTAACATTTGTGCCGCTCGAGAAGAGCGCCCGCCTGAACGACA
Source organism: Candidatus Paceibacterota bacterium (assembly GCA_041661305.1). NCBI lineage: Bacteria > Bacillati > Minisyncoccota > Minisyncoccota bacterium. Next base: position 17,727 of record JBAZUR010000003.1, on the reverse strand, counting down.
GTAAAGAACGTATGTTTTTTCTTTATCTAATTGTTCAATATCCTCATCAGACATTTCCCCTATCTCGATATTTATTGCTCCAGGAATATGCCCGTCTAAAAACTCATCTTCTGTTCGTACGTCAAGAAGCGTCGCTCCTTGAGCCAACACCTCAGCAACTTCTTCTGGTTTAATATTTTTCATATTTTAAAAAACGGGGAGCCTGTCGGTAATGACAGGCACCTGTAGACGGCTCTTAGTCTCCGTTTTGTTACTTCTTCTGAATTGCGACTGTAAGTCGAGACTTTTTACGAGCAGCGGTATTTTTCTTTATAACTCCACGCTTAGCTGCTTTGTCGATAGCTTTATAAGCAGCCGAGAGCTTGCTTAGAGCCTCCTCTTTTTTACCAACAACAACAAGCTTCTTCACGTCTTTGACGATATCTTTCATTGCTCTTTGGCGACGGTCATTAAATACCTTCTTTCGCTTAGAAACGCGAATCGCTTTTTTTGCTCCTTTGGTAATTGCCATAAATAATTTAGTTTTAGCCGTTAGTTTCCAGTCCGTACCAAAAACAAAGCTAGTTCCGAGATACTACCAAGTCTGTATAAAAAAGGCAACCGCTCTTTTGCTGGTGCCTCATAGGTCTGATAGACTAAATTTATGGAAAGACAATCTATAGATAAAGCGATGGTTACAACCGCATTTGAGCTTACTAATTATAAAATTATAAAAAATTTGGGCATAAGTCGCGGGATTATTGTGCGCTCCCGCTCTATTGTTGGCACGATAGGCGCCGGACTCCAAACATTATGGGGTGGTAACATATCTTTGCTTTCGGCTCTATGTGAAAATACAAGAAAGGATTCTTTTGAACTTATGTGCCGACACGCAGAAGAATTGGGGGCAAACGCTGTTGTTGGTATGCGCTATGACGCAACAGACATAATGGGTGGAGTAACAGAAGTTCTTTGCTATGGCACAGCTGTTTTTGTAGAACCAAAATAATATGATTTCTCAACTAGAGGGAATGGTGGTTTTTTCTGGAGATCGATACGTTGTTATCGATGTTTCTGGTGTTGGCTATAAAGTAAACGCCACAATGGAAACATTAAGAAAAATAGGTAAATCAAAAAGTGCAGTCCGAGTTTGGACATATCTTGCAGTACGAGAAAATGCCCTTGATTTATATGGTTTTGAAGAACAAGGTGAACTTGAGTTTTTTGAGCTTTTGTTAACTGTTTCTGGTATTGGACCAAAATCAGCTATCGCCATAATGAACGTTGCTCCGACTGAAAGTATCCGTAAAGCTATTTCAACTGGTGAGGCCTCGTATCTAACAAAAATCTCAGGTATCGGCAGAAAAACTGCAGAAAAAATTGTCCTTGAACTTCGAGACAAATTAGGAGCTTGGACAGATGTTGGGTCACCAGAACTACAAGAGGAATCTGATGCTGTGGAAGCCCTTCAATCTCTTGGCTATTCACAACACGAAGCTAGAAGTGCTCTTAAAAAAGTTTCTCACGAAGTTTCTGGCACTGGAAAACGGGTAAAGGAAGCCTTAAAAATTTTAGGGAACATAAAATAAAAATGCTTGATAAAATTCTTCGCATAATTGAAAAATTTATACCAAAAAAGATTTATAGATTTTTCCAGCCTGCATATCACTTCTCTCTTTCTCTTTTGGGTGCAATTATTTATCGATTTCCTGGGAAAAAACTTTATGTCTTAACCATAACTGGCACCAAAGGAAAGACGAGTACTGTAGAGATTGTAAACGCTATTTTGGAAGAAGCTGGTTATTCCACAGCAATAATCTCTACTCTTCGTTTTAAGGTTGGCAAAAAAGAAGAGCGAAATCTTTTTAAAATGACAATGCCGGGAAGATTTTTTGTCCAAAAAATGTTACGTCGAGCAGTAAAAGCAAAATGTGATTATGCTTTAGTTGAAACAACTTCTGAAGGAGCCCGCTTCTTTAGACATAAGTTTATTTACCCAGACGGACTAATCTTTACCAACCTCTCCCCCGAGCACATTGAGTCTCATGGCTCGTTTGAAAATTACTTAAAAGCAAAACTTTCTATAGCAAGAGAGGTAGAGAGTTCACCAAAACAAAAAAAGGTTCTTATCGCAAATGGAGACGATAAATATGGTGATAATTTTTTAAACTTTAAAGTATCTAGCAAATCTAAGTTCTTCCTTGCCGACGCAGAGCCATTTAAACTTTACGAAAACGGTTTGGACTTCACTTTAGGTGGAGAGAAAATACACTCTCATCTTTCTGGGGAATTTAATCTCTATAATATTTTAGCCGCGATTAACTTTGCCAAGTCACAAAACATAAGCGAAGAGATTATTAAACGAGCTTTAGAAAAATTTAGTGGTATTAGGGGGCGCCTAGAAAAAATTGATGTGGGGCAAGATTTTGTTGTTGTTGTTGATTATGCCCACACAGCAGATTCTATGGAAAAAGTTTACCAAGTATTTCAGAATCATAAAAAAATCTGTGTCTTCGGAGCAACGGGTGGAGGGAGAGATAAATGGAAACGCCCAGAAATGGGACGTGTAGCCGACACTTATTGTGATGAAATAATTTTAACCGATGATGATTCGTATGACGAAAACCCAAGAGAAATCACGGAAGCCATCGCGGTAGGTATAAGAAACAAAAGACCAATCATTTTGACAAACCGCCGTGAAGCAATACGGGAAGGTCTTAAACATGCAAAAACAGGAGACGCTGTTTTAATCACTGGAAAAGGGACTGATCCATATTTAATGGGTCCAAACGGAACAAAGACGGAGTGGGATGATGCTTCTGTGGTGCGAGAAGAATTAGTTTCACTAAAGCGTTCGTAAATAAAACATATGCCAGAGCTCCCCGAAGTACAAACCACCGTTTCTGGTCTTTCTCGTGTATTACCAAAACAAACAATAAAAGATATTTGGACCGACTGGCCTAAAATGTTCCACCAATCCGCGAGTCCCACTCTCTCAAGTGGTGCCACTTTTTTAAATTTTAAAAAAGCTCTCGTTGGGGCAAAAATTATTTCTGTTTCTAGGCGCGGTAAAAACATAATTTTTATTCTTTCAAACGGAAAAGCTTTTATTGTGCATATGAGAATGACTGGTCACCTTCTGTATGGAAAATGGCAGATAGAAAATGGTAAATGGAGACCTGTAGACAAAAAGAGTCCCCTTAATGACCCTTTCAACAGATTCGCTCATGTCGTTTTGTCTTTGTCTTCTGGAAATAAAATTGTTTTTTCTGATACGCGAAAATTTGGACGTTTTGATTTAGAAAATTCTAAAAACATAGAAAACTCTCCACAACTTTCTCATCTAGGACCAGAACCATTGGAGAATAATTTCACTTTAAAAAAATTTACTGCACGTCTCGCTACCCGTCCTCGTGGGAAAATTAAACCTGTGCTCCTCGACCAGCGAACCGTTGCTGGTATTGGCAATATTTACTCAGATGAAATGCTTTGGCGCGCGGGCATCCACCCAGAATCACAGGTTTCAAAAATCAGTGCACCGAAAATAAACACGCTATACCTAGAAATGAAGAGGGTTCTAAAAAGCGGTATTTCTTTTGGTGGAGACTCTATGTCTGATTATAGAAATATCTTTGGCGAAAAAGGAAAATTTCAAGAAAAGCATAATGCCTATCGTCGTACAGGGGAAATGTGCAGTAAAAAAGAGTGTGATGGTATAATAAAAAGAAAGATGATTGGAGGAAGAAGTTCCCATTTTTGTCCTACTCATCAAAAACTTTTCAAATGAAACTAAGGAGTGATGCAATGATTATTGTTTTGATTATAGTGGCCTTATGGTTTATGTGGTTTTTTTCTGGTGGTCCTTCAAGAATGGAAGCTAGCAAAGGTCCTTTTCTGAGAGCCCCTTCCCCACTTGATACTGGCGAAATATACGGAACTCTTCCAGCATTAGATTTTAATTTCCGCCTTGGAACTAAAAATTTTGTTTCTTCAAACTATCGCACTTCAATCAAAACAAGTGGGTCATCACTTAAAGAATTTTCCCCATCAAAAGAATATTTGAATATTACAAACAAAAGCGATGCTATTCTAAACATTACAGGATGGCGCATAGTCACTGAAAACGGCACAGCAGCAACGATAGGTAGTGGTGTTAGCTTGTTTGTTTCCGGTGAAGTGCGCGAGGCATCAAACATAGTTCTAAGACCAGGAGAAACAGCACACATTATAAGTGGACAATCTCCAGTCGGAGTTTCATTCCGTCAAAATATTTGCAGTGGCTATCTCGCACAATTCCAGAAATTTGTTCCTCCTCTCTCTAAAAACTGCCCAGGAATTATTACCGCTGAAAACTTATCTCGCTATGCCCCACACCCAGCCTGCATTTCTTTTGTAAGTAATTTGCCCGTTTGCACAACTGTGACAAACGCCAGCCAAATCCCGGAAGGAGGTGGCCCAAACTGCAACACTTTCATTGAAGAACACGCTAGTTATAACGGTTGTGTATCCGACCATAATACAGATTCTAATTTCTATGAACCATCATGGATGGTCTATCTTGGTAGTAACCAAGAACTTTGGAAGAGCGGTGACGTTGTTCGAATCTTAGACCGCGAAGGAAAAACTGTTACAACAATCAATTAAAAAGTTTTAGATATCTAAAATCCTAAAAAGAGCAACGCCCAAAGCAACCGAAACATTAAGTGATTCTTTTCCTTTATCGTCCGACGAACGATCTCTGGCAAGTTTTCCCTGCATTGGAATTTCGGCGACAACATCTACAACTTTGATAATTTCTTCCGAAATTCCGAGCACTTCGTTACCAACAATAAAAGCTGTGTCATTTTTTATTTTAACTTTTTTATAATCTACTGCTTTAGGTGATTGTTCTAAGGCAATAATTTCTACCTTTTCTTTTTTTAAATTTTGAATTACTTTTAGTACGTCTAATTCGTGCTCCCATGAAATAGTTTTTTCTGCACCAAGAGCTGTTTTTGCAATTTCTTTTACTGGTCTATTGAAGCGATCAACCGGTCGCGGTGTGTATCCGGTCAAAAAAATTCTTTTAATCCCCACCGTATCAGCCGTCCTAAACATAGAGCCGACGTTATGAGCGCTTCGAATATCGTTTAATATTAAATATATATTTCTTTTCCTCATAGATTTTCACGTAAACTGTAGCCTCTGATATAATACCAGCATGATACAGCTATTAAGCGTCTTTCCTTCTTTTTTAACATACGGGTTAGTTGCCCCACTTATTCTTCGTTTAGTACTTGGTGGTATTTTCCTCTCTGCCGGTTATTTAAAAATCTTTAAACACCGCGAATCAACAATCTCTATGTTTAAGTCCGCCAACTTTCCAAAACCACTCTTCTTTATGTGGTTGGTTGCTTACACAGAACTCATTTGTGGATTCTTTCTTATCCTTGGGTTATGGACTCAGGTGTCCGCTCTCTTGATTGCAATTATTTCTCTCGGGGGACTAATTATTAAACTCCGAAAACCAAGCCTCCTACGCCAAACAACCGATTTTTACATTTTTGCGTTGGCAATTGCAATATCCCTTTTGTTCTCCGGCGCTGGTTTTTTCTCTATTGATTTACCTCTGTAAAACAGCCTATTTAGTTTAACCTTGTCCGCCCAGCAGGAGTCGAACCTGCGACCCTCTCCTTAAAAGGGAGCTGCTCTACCAACTGAGCTATGGGCGGATTAAAACAAAGAAACTATAGCATGTAACGGAAAAAAGTTAAGCTTTTGAACACTTACTGTCGATTTTCATTTCTTATCCCCATCTATCCTTGCCTACTTCTGTGGTGTTGCTACACTAAATACAGGGTTGGTCAAAAAATCATTTAAGAACCAGCCATTCGCTGTTGTAAATCAAAAGAAGGAAAGCGGCTCCGCTTATGGGCTACAAAAATCCTTTCGAACGATTTACCACACACATGTTCTTTACACAATTTTTGCTCTCTTGAGTTCTCCTCTCAAGGAAGCACACCGTTCTTCGGCCTCGCTCACTAGCTTGAGGCCACACCCTACAAAAGCCATGTTCCGAGGACATGGCTTTTCTTTTTTCCAAAATTTAACATTTTTAAACCGCCTCAAGAATAAACTTCTCTAACCCAGAACCAAGCTCCACTATTCCGCGATGACTGTCGTGATAAAGAACGAGCAAGTCGGACATATCTTTTTTGAGTTCACTTTCAGTATAATTTTTTGAATATCTTACAGCTTTACCTGCAACAAAAGGAGAAACTCCAGCACTTTTTAATTTACCCCCATCCCCTCCAACCTTTTTTGCCAACGTAATATTTTTTAACTGCCATAAAATAACCCCGTGGATTTCCTCTGGTTCTGCTCCACTTTCAACTGCTTTTAAAAAATTAACCCAGGCCCCCATCCTGTCACGAGAACCAACCGCATCACCTAGTGAAAAAATATTAAACTCAGATTTTGTTCCTACGCGCAAAGAAAACTCTTGAACTTTCTGCGCATGTCCACTAATTTCAAGTAGTGCTTTTGGAGTAATACTTTCATCTGTTGTTATAAAAATATTGTCTGAAGTTGCGAGTTCTTTAGCTTTTTCTACAACCTCCTCTCGTGTTTCCTTGTTGTCTAAAAGCCCACTTAAAACAATAATTAATTTTTGCTCAAACAACCCTTGTCCTGAAATAAATTGGTCTAGTCCATTAAAACTAGTTTCACTTGTGTCAGTTTTAACAAGAAGAGTTCCTGGTTTTTTAGCAAGAAGTGTATCTACAAGTTCGTTAACTTTTTTATTTCGCTTACTAAAATCGGCTCCGTGTAAAATATATAACATGCAAGATTAGTTTTTAACCAATACCCTTAAAACAAAACGAATTTTTTCAAAGATTAAAACCAGCGACGTACTGTTCTTTTATAAGCGCGATATGCTTCCCCGTATTTCTTCTCTAGTAAATCTTCTTCGGTTGGGAGTATTACGTAGTTAACAAAAATAAAAGATAATATAAAAGCAATTAAAAGTGCGAGCGAGTTCATCACAAAAGAAAAACCAATACTTAAAAGAATAATTCCAAGATAGGTTGGGTTTCTAGAAATACTATAAGGACCGTAGGTAAAAACTTCCTTTTCTACAACACCCGCTTTTTCTTCAACAGCTTTTAGAAAATTCCTTCCACTTTCTCCTGCCCACAAAATAAGCGCCGAGGCGACAACCATTATGGCAAAACCAACCTTTCCACCATTTTCAAAAGCAACTATTTGTTGTGGCCACCAATAATCAACAAGTGCTCCCGCAATCAAAGCCATCAAAAACATCATCGGCGAATACACGATTAATTTGTTTATTTTGTGTTTTCCGTTGTTCATGTATTTATTCTACCACAAGTGAACTTTCGTCAAATCCCTTATTGACATGAAGCGAAGGACATTGTAATTTGTCCTTGGAAACACTGGGTAAAACACGCTCTTCATTAACGGAAGGAGAATCAAATGTCAAAAATGGGTCCCTACGGACACATCCCTTTAAACGAGGAAACCATGCGCGGTATGAACAATACCGAACGGGCCTTTTGGGAAGAGTTCCTCCCTGAAGTAATGGCTGTAGTCGAAAAGGAACAGGCACGCGACACGCCACTTCCATACGATTTTCCGTTGGAGCTTCTCCAAAAGTTTCAAACTGCCATCGATGTATACGGCGGAGACAAGTACTGCCAAATCAGTCAGATCAGGGAAATGTTCTCTTTCGCGAGCATTCAATAAAGCAAACCTCTTGTCGCCGTAAACCCCGCCTAAGTGCGGGGTTTATTACTTCATCTCTCCCCAATTTTTACCGACTGATACATTAACCAAAATAGGCACTTCGTGAGGATTCTTTGTTTTATCTTTCAATACCCCCTCCATAGCATCTCCAATAATTTTTGAAGCTTCTTTTTCAGACCCCTCTTTAACTTCATATATCAATTCATCATGAACCTGAAGTAAGAGTGAAACTTTATCAGAAAGTTTATTTTCTTTTATCGCTTCGTCTGCTCGCTTGATGGCGATTTTAATTATATCTGCTGCCGTTCCTTGGATTGGCGCATTCACAGCCATTCTCTCGGCTGATGCTCTAATGTATTGAATCGGAGATTTTATCATCGGAAAATATCGACGTCTTCCAAAAAGCGTTGAGGTATAACCGAGTTTTGATACTTCCGTTTTTACCCCATCAAGATACTCCGCTACTCCTGGAAACTTTTTGAAATACTGATTATAAAATTCTTCTGCCTCAACCCTTGTTCCACCAAGATTTTCTTTTAATGCATTAATACCCATTCCATAAATAATTCCGAAATTAATGACCTTGGCCTGACGCCTCATTTCTTTTGTCACATCTTTTTCCTTCACTCCAAACACTCGCGAAGCAACAGCGGCGTGCACATCGTCTCCGTCTTTAAAAATTTTTATTAAATCTTTATCTTCTGAAAGAATTGCGGCAACTCGGAGTTCGATTTGAGAGTAATCAAGCGCCAACAAAACACATCCTTTATCTGCAACAAAAGCTCTTCTTATTTTTCGTCCCGCGTCGCTCTTAATTGGAATATTCTGTAAGTTTGGATTAATCGAAGAAAATCTTCCGGTAGTGGTGCCAGCCTGAAGGAAGTGTGTGTGTAACCTTCCGTCACTAGCCACGAGTGGCGGTATAGCATCAATATACGTCGACAAAAGCTTTTGCCACTCTCTATGAGCCATTATTTCCTCAACTATGGGGTGTTCTCCCCGAAGCTTCTCTAGTTCCGAAACCCTTGTAGAACGTGCTCCCCCTTCTGTTTTTTTAAGTCCTTTTACTGACAAATTAAGAGTATCAAACAAAATTTCTCCTAATTGTTTTGGGGAATTTATATTAAATTCTTTTCCCGCATGCTTCCATATTTTTTTCTCTAAAATTTCAAGCTCTTTGTGATATTCCTTCGAAAGAGTTTTCAAATAATCTTTATCGATGACAACTCCTTTCTCTTCCGCCATTTTTATAATTGGAATAAGCGGTAACTCAATATCACGATAGATTTCCAAAAGACCATTCGCCTCAAGTCTTTCTAAGATTTTTTTCTTTGCCTCTGCAACTGTAGTAGCGCCAGTTGTTGAAAGAATATCCTCTCTATCTGGGTTCGTATATTCAGAATTATCAACCCACAAAGCGATTGCCGTTTCTTCAATATCTTCCTTTGATTCATTTAAGTCCTCAACAACTTCTTTTGCTTTATCATTACCCAACAAAGTCTTAACTCTCTCATTTAGGGTTCTAAAGTCTAACTCAACAAACAATTTTTCAATTAACGCCGGGTCAACACTTTCTCTCCATACTTTTTCTGGTAAAGAAAATTCAAACGGGGCATCTCTCCTAATTTCCGCAAGTGTTTTTGAAAAATAGGCTTCTTCTTCGTGTTCTTCTAAAAGTTTAACCATTCTCTCTTTAATTCCCGCTTTCTCAAATTCAGATTTGTTTTTTTTCAGAGCTTTGTAAATATTTTCAATAGTTCCAAAAGACTGGATTAGCATCGTCGCTGTTTTTTCTCCAACGCCCGGAATGCCAATTATGTTGTCTGATGGATCGCCACGTAGACCTTTATAATCGGGCATTAGTTTTGGAGGAAAACCAAAACGAGCAATAACTGCATCTTCGTCGTATAAAATTGTGTCATTGATTCCTTTCTTTAAAGTAAACACTCTTACTTTTTTACCATCAACCAACTGCATCGTGTCCATATCGCCAGAAGCAATAATAATGTCTGTGTTTTTATCTTTTTTTAATTTTTCTACAATTGTCCCCAAAAGATCGTCAGCCTCAAAACCAGCAAGCTCATAAGAAGGAATTCCGAACGCAACAAAAATATCCCGTGCTCTAATTAGTTGTGCCACTAAATTACTTTCAGTTTTTGGTCGTCCGGCTTTATACGCTTCATAAGCCTCGTGTCGAAAAGTTGGGTCTGGTAAATCAAAACAAGCGGCAATATAATCCGGCTTTAAATCTTTAATAATTTTAAGTAGCATCGCCACAAGTCCATAAAGGGCTCCTGTTGGTTCTCCTTTGGTTGATGAAAATTCTGGAAGTGCGTGATAAGCACGGTGAATAATCGCATGTGCATCAAGAAGAATTATTGTTTTTTTATTTTCGTTTTTCACTTCAATGTTTCAATTAAGCGCTCTGTCTCGCCTTTGTGTGTAAACTTAACCCACAAAGCTTCTTTGGGAATTATTTTTTTAACATTCTCTGGCCACTCAATAATTATAAGATTATTTTTATTAACAATATTTTCACCCCACCCCAATCGCAAAAGTTCACTTTCTTTTGAAAGACGGTAGGCATCAATATGGATAAGTTTCTCCCACTCAAGACCTTTTGGTAACTTGTACCGTCTTTCAATAATAAATGTTGGTGATGGTATTCGTCCTTTTATCCCCATCTCCGCTCCTAAAATTTTTGTTATTGCTGTCTTACCACTACCCAAATCGCCTGAAAGTGCAATGATTGTTGCTTTATTATTTTTTGAATTTATCTTTCCTTTTTTCTCAGCCAAAGAAAGAAGTTTCCCTGCAAATTCTTTTGTATCACTAATGTTTTTACACAGCTTTTTCATGTTAGTCGATTTTAACACACCATAAAAGAAACCACTCCCTTGTTTAGAGGGAGTGGTTTCTTTTATGCATACCTACTAATCTTTATGGTCTTGGAACGTTAGACGCTCTATATGTACCAACTACGTGCCTAGAAAGCACTCCTAGACAGAAGATAATCAAGATTAAGAGTAACCACCCGAGCAAAGTGTCTGGCAAGAAGCTTGACCCAAAGAGTGGGGCGAGAGCTCCTGAAGACTGGTTTGTGTCGCTACTTAACAAGACATAAGCAATAGCTTCTTCTTGTGTATTGTCTTCTCTTGTGTAAACCATACCTACACTAACAACGACAACTTTTCCGCTTTCAATAGAGTTTTCAACTCTTGTTTCAACGGTAAACGAACCAGCCTCTCCTGCTTCTAGTGTTTTTAGATCAACGGTGAGTGTTCTGTCTTTTTCGTTGTAGTATCCACGTGACGCATCAACAAAGGAAAGTTCTCCTGGTAAGACGACACGGATAGCCACATCGTGCAAATCCTCGCTCGTTTTAGTGTTTCGATAATTAATCGTAAAGATTACTCTGTCTCCACGAGCGACATCTTCTCTGTTTGAAGAAATAGAAAGCGTGATTGCTGATGTCTTTGTGCTACCAGAAGCACCACTTACAACGTACGTTGTTTTAGAGGAAGTAACAGTTGGTGAAGTAACAACAACCGAAGTCGTGTTAGATGAGCCACCCGTAGTAAAGCTCATTATATCTCCCTTGTCTGTTCCGTATTGATTTTGAACTACTGCGCGGTAGTAATAAGTCCTTCCGTTAACAAGGCCAGTGAGATCTTCGGAAAAGGCCAGAGTCACGGCGCTTCCAATATTTTTACTTTGCGTTGTGTTTCCTAGAGAGCTTGTTGTTCCCCATTCAAACCAACCAGTTGTATTAACACCGCCGTTAATGAAGACAAGACCATTTACCCTTGCTGTTGTTTGCCCGATTGAAGTAGCGAGTGTTGTCACTGCCGTTGGCTGACTACCTCCCGCATAATTATATGTTGAGTTGTAAAGATTATTACTGTTTGTCGCAAAAGACATAACTGTGCCGTAAACAGTGCCGTTTGAATTTTGTGCAACTGCTCTGTAGTAATAAGTTGTATTTGAACTTAATCCGTTTACTGTTTGAGTAAATGTGCCAGAAGAAGTTTGGTTCAACTTAAGAGTTGTGTTGTTGAAGTAGCTAGAATTTGTTCCCCACTCAAACCAACGTGTTGTGTTTGTGTTTCCGTTTGGATCAACAAACCCCTGCAAAATAGCGAATGTATCACCAGTTTGCACTGTTGAATAAGTCATAACGAAAGGAGTCTGTCCGTAATTGTAATTACAATTATAGTTACCGTATCCACAATTATTATTGTTGTAATTGCTACTTGTTGTAAACGATTGCATCGCACCATAAACAACTGCTGATCCAGAATTTTGCCCTACCGCTCGGTAGTAATATGTCGTATTTGGATTCAAAGAGTTGTTAACCGAATAGAAAGTTGTATTAACTGTTCCAACGTTAACCTGTGGAGTGGTGTTTCCAAACGAACTTGTCTGTCCCCACTCAAACCAAACGTTAGTAGAACTTCCGCCGTTTGAATTAACAGCCCCTTGAAATGTCGCTGACGTCGCAGAAACACTCGTTGGAGAGTTTGTTGTTATTGTTGGAGAAGATTGATTTTGGGTTGAACAAGAAGAGGTTGAAGAACTCTGAACATTTCCTTGGAAAACATTTTGTGGGTCTGCTGTATCCCAGAAAACTAACCTATATTGAAATGTAGAGTTACATGGGATATCAACTGTCTCAGAAACATCTTGGGTTCCACTAACCACAACGCTTCTCGTTGGAGTTGATATTGATGCTCCGTTGTTAACCGTGTAAGAAAAATAATACCCTGCTGTCGCTGTCCCGCTTGAAGTTACGTAACCGCGTAAATTAACGCTATCGGCCAGTACTGGACTCGCAAAAACTCCCCAAATAAGGGCAATAACTCCTACAGAAAGCACTTTTAATAATTTCTTGTTCATGGTATTTATTCTTCTATTAATTTTAATTAATTTATAATCTATCACAAAAGACAGAAAAAGTCAATGGCATATAGACTAAACCTCCTAATTCCTTAATTCACTTCTTTTTTCTTCTTTTTGTCAAGGTTTTTCCCCTTAAGGTAGCACCGTAGCCCCGCAACTTATGGCGGGCACTAAACTCGAATATTTAAGAAAAATAAAAGAAGAGATAAATTCTGCCTACTTGATTATGCCGTACCAGACCGCAATTTATTTCACTTCCCCATGGAATATCCGTGTTTGCTAGTATTTCAAAACACCATTAAAAACATCTCGGGTAATTTACATAAAAAAGAGGGAGCATCACTGCTCCCCCTTCACTCTTCCCTCCGAAGAGAGTTTACCGTGTTCCTCCGCCGGTGATTCTGCCGATACCAGCTCCCGGCGAAGATGTTCCTCCGCTGAAAGTTCCTGGTACAGACGTCCCTCCGCCAAAAGTTCCCGGTGCGTAAGTTCCACCACCGAAAGCCTGCCTTGGATACGTACCCCCGCCAATGGTCCCCACGCGCGGTGCTTGTGGATATGTTCCACCACCAATGCTTCCACCGATCGGCGCTTGAGGATATGTTCCACCGCTGAGAATCCTTCCAGCCGGAGCGACAGGTGCCGCTTGTTGGTTGTAGTTAACCGTCTGGTTAATTTGCGCAGACTGTGAACCACTTCCACCAGACACATACCCGCTGAATCCGACGGAGCCACACCCGTAGCAACCATCACTGACGACTACGATCGGCGTTTCGGTGACCACTTCCCGCATCACCACACGACTCTTGCGATACCAGCCCGTTTCTTCGGTCCTTGTGGTTTTTTCGGCGAAAATGCGGTATTCCTTTTCCACAACCCTTTCTTCCTTGGTTGGGGTAGAGAGATACACGATTTCCTTGACCGGGTTGCCGCAGTCGTCTCGGGCGTAAATCTTCAAAGTCCCATCCTTTACTTCAAAGCGGAACTTGTCGCCGTCGCGTTGCGCAACCCATTGCCAACCATGAATCGTAAACATATGGACGCAAGCATCCTTTTCGATTGGCAAAACTTGTCGCCCTTCCCCGTCTGCGAGTGGCAATTTCTTCAAATACTTTGCCTTCGGCACATAGTACCGATACTCGCCGGTTGTGAGTGCCGACATACACTGGTTTTTTTTATCGAAAGTGTCCGCGCCAACTCCTTTCGAGGGAATGGGTGCAACAACTTTCGAAACCAGCTTGTATTCTGTCGGCCGAGCTTGTTGCCCTTCGGCAACAGCGATGCAGTCCCCGAGTTTATTCCCTTTCGAATCCACTCGGCAGTCCAAAAACGAGGACCTTGAAGTAGTTGTAACCTGCACAGCCTCGGCGCCAGAAGTAACTCTGGAGCTACTCGGCTGAGCCTTGCTTTCCATGCCGGCACAGCCGAGAAGGAAAGAGGTTGTCGTAGCCAACAATATGGCTATTAGCTTCGCTTTCATGGCAAACCTCCGTTTATCAAAATTGGCAAAATTGCCAAATACATTTCTGCTGATACCCTATCATATTTTTTATATTTTGTCAATAAGAAAACGGGGTCATCATGACCCCGTTTTAACCGCTAAAATTCAACGGATTGTGTTTCTTTGGTGGATTATGTATCCACTGTTTCCTGGAGTAATCGGCGTAAAGTTGTACGGACTGTAAGTTCCGCCCGGCCCAGGAGTAAAATACCCCGGCCCATACCCCATAATTGGGAAGGTACAGCATGGCACCCCTAAGGGGTAATATGTTCTGACACTTTGATACGTCTGCTGATAAACAGGGTAGTTATACCCATAATAACCACCAACACTAACGTATCCTGCCCCCCTCCAACCGGAACACCCTCCAAGGAAAAGCGCTGCTATTGCAAGGAAAAACAAAGGTTTTTTCATGGCTCAACCCTCCTTTCGGTTGAAAATCAAATTAAAAGAAAGCTCTTTTCTTAGCATGCGCTATCCCCATCTTTTCCACAAGTCTTTTTGCTCACTCACTGAAACTACGCGAGTAAAATTCTGCTGAAAATAATCGCGCCCCAATGGACGATTGCGCGATATGATTCCAGCTGAATCATCTGCTCGGCCCGTCGGCCTGCGCAAGGTAGTTTCAGTGAGTGAGTGGAGTAAGGGAATACAAGTGAGACAAAAGAAAAGGGGCGCATAAAGCGCCCCCTGATGCCTGGCTTTTGTTTTAGCACAGACTGGGAAACATGGACCATGTGGACTGACAGCCGCGGGGCTGTTGACCACGCATTGGCTGAATTTGCCCGCGATACTGTTGCTGGGAGTATGTCCCAGCGACTTCCGCAGGAGCACCGGCATTTCCGGTATACGGCACCGCTGCCTGAGCGCAAACGTCGGGACGCCCGCCGTTGTCGAGACAAGCAGCGATGATTTCCGCTGCCGCCAAACGCCTTGCTGCGTCAGCCTTCCCTACCGCAGCCCCGATTTCACTCGGAATACGCGGATGAGTAGCCCTGGCAACCGAAGCAACGCGCCCAGAAGACGTAAGTGTCTCGGCTGGACGGCACACCTCGACACCGTCAACGATTCGACACTCCTCTTCGAGAAGCACCGGTTCGTACGCTGTCGTGCGAGACATCGGCTGTCCTCCGCATCCTGCGAGGAGAACAACCGCCAACATTGCAAACCCTAGACCGACTGTTTTCATGATGTCCTCCGAGAAAACGTTGATTGAGAAAGAATTTAACCTATTGCTATTATTAGCATATATCCAGCAAAAAGTCAAGTTTCTTTTGATATTCGCCCTTTGAAATGCGCATATAATTTTCTGCTGAAAATTTACTATACTCGCCTCGTCAGGCTCCCGTTTTGTTCGTGCTACTGCACGATTACAAAACGCAGTCCTGTGTGGCTCCGTAATGCATTTCAAAGGGGAATATTGGGGCTGAAAGAAAAACCAAACTTATACTTAAGTTTAAATATCACTAAATTTTTAAATTTCACTTTCCCAAAAACCGCGGTTTTCCTTTAATTCGAAGTCAAAATGAAGTATCATTTCGTTAATGCAAGATTTCGATGACAAAAAACAAGATGATCGTTTACTTTTTTTACGAAAAAGAGAAGAGGAGGATCTTATAAAAATACTTTCTAGTAAATACGGAATCCCGTACATAGACCTTTCTACTGTTTCTATTGAAGGAGATGCCCTCAAGGTTATTACGGAGGAAAAAGCTCGTGCCGCAGAAATCGCCACCTTTCAGTTGTTGAATAAAAAAGTTTTTATTGCTGTTCGTTCCCCAGACAGAAGCGACACAAAAATAGCATTGGAGGGAATTGTTGAAAAAGGATACTCCCCTGTTTTATTTCTTGCTTCAACGGCAAGTCTTGAGCGTGCTTGGGCTCGTTATAAGGAAGTGTCGTTTTCTTCTGAAACGAAATCTGGACTTCTTGATGTTTCTATTGATTTTTTGGCTGAGGCTTTTGAAAAAATAAAAACTATCCCTGATATAACAAACATGGTTAACGATGTTTTGAAAAAAACAGGCGGACATAAAATTTCTGTGATGTTGGAAATCCTTCTTGCTGGATCAGTTGCTGTTGGTGCTTCAGATATTCATATCGAACCAGAAGAGAGTGAAGTCCATATTAGAGCGCGCCTCGATGGAGTATTGGAAAATCTTCTAACTATAAATTTCGAAACTTACAAACTACTTTCTTCTCGAATAAAACTTCTTTCTGGTTTAAAGCTAAATGTTATTGCTTCTGCTCAAGATGGAAGATTTAGTATCAAATTACACGAGAAAGATATTGAAGTACGCTCCTCGGTTATTCCTGGTGCTTACGGAGAGTCTTTTGTTATGCGTATTTTAAACCCTGAAAGTATTGCTGTTCCATTTGAAAACCTTGGTGTAAATACTCATCTTTTTGAAATTATCGAAAAAGAGCTGAAGCGTCCAAACGGTATTATCTTAACAACAGGGCCAACTGGTTCAGGAAAAACGACAACACTCTACGCTTTTTTGAAAAAATTATATTCACCAGGGAGCAAAATGATTACCATTGAAGACCCTATTGAATATCATCTTGAAGGAATAACCCAAACTCAAACGAACGAAGAAAAAGGATACACGTTTTTGGAAGGCCTTCGTTCGGCCTTAAGACAAGACCCGGATGTAATAATGGTTGGTGAAATTCGAGACACAGAAACAGCGAAAATTGCTATTAACTCCGCCCTAACTGGACACCTCGTCTTCTCAACTCTTCACACCAACACCGCTGCTGGTGCTATCCCCCGTTTAATAGACCTTGGTGTTGATGCAAAAATAATCAGTTCAGCTTTGAATGTTTCCATCGCTCAACGCTTGGCTCGTAAGCTTTGTGTTTTTTGTAAAAAAGAAGAACCAGCCACAGACGAAGAGAAAAGAATTTTATCTGCCGTTGTCGAAAGAATTAAAGAAGAAAAAAAAGATTATGCTTTAACTTCGATTGAATCTCTTCTTCCAGTTTCAAAACTTTTTCAG
The DNA here is from genome assembly GCA_041661305.1 of Candidatus Paceibacterota bacterium. NCBI lineage: Bacteria > Bacillati > Minisyncoccota > Minisyncoccota bacterium. The sequence goes on along the minus strand of JBAZUR010000003.1, from coordinate 600 downwards.
CCTGTTGGCTGTGAAAAATGTAACAACACTGGCTTTAAGGGGCGGGTTGGTATTTATGAAGCAATTTTAACCGATGAAAACATTGAGAAAGCTATTGGAGAGAACCCAACAGAAAGAGGAATTAAAAAAGCTGCCATAGCTCAAGGAATTCTTGATCTACAAGAAGACGCTACTATTAAAGTACTCCAAGGAGTAACCTCCTTAGATGAAATCAGCCGTGTCGTCGACCTAGAAGAGGTTTAGTATAACTATTTTTTAAATTGCACTTATCTGTTTTAGTTTTTTGTATTTAAGTACAAAAAAAATACTGTTAAAAAATATTGCGCAGGCTGACGAGCCGAGCATAGCAATCCGCCAGCAGGCGGATATGCGCGTTTTTTAACAGTATTTAAAAAAGAAAAACTTAAAAACCTCTCTCGGTGGTTCTTAGAAAAATAGACAAAAACAAGAATCTCTAAGTAATCCTTTCCGCAAAAGAGTGGAAAGGGAGAGAGTATCTGCAAGGATAGTCTCAGCAAACACGCAAGCGTGCAACCAAAAACGTCCTCCAAACCCCTCCGGCAAGACACTAGGTCTCATTACTTAGAGATTTCTGCCCTC